>CAYXQW010000196.1:0-5836 GCA_964466695.1 uncultured Bdellovibrionales bacterium | reverse complement strand
AGTCAGCTAGGAGCAGATAGTTATCTCCGCCACGCAGCAGCGTATCGATCACGGCGTTCGCCACCCCGCGATCGGCGGCCGCGAACGCACCACCGCGGATACTATCTATGACCGAGCGCAATTCATCGTTCCCATGATAGTAATACATCGGGTCATACCCCCGAGCGCGGAGCTCCTTCACCTCGCCCACCGAGAGCCCGAACAAGAAGAAATTATCCTCACCTACCTCTTCTCTGATCTCGACGTTGGCGCCGTCGAGCGTACCGATGGTGAGCGCGCCGTTTAAGGCAAACTTCATGTTCCCCGTCCCCGAGGCCTCGGTGCCGGCCGTGGAGATCTGCTCGGAGAGCTCGGCCGCCGGGAAGATCCGCTCCGCCAAGGAGACCCGATAGTTCTTCATGAAGACGACCTTCAGCATGCCCTTGATCGACCGGTCGTTGTTTATCACCTCCGCCACCACGTTGATGAGCTTGATGATGTTCTTCGCCATCACGTAGCCGGGGGCCGCCTTGCCGGCGAAGATGACCGTCCGCGGCACCTCCACCTTGGCCGCGCCGCTCTTTATGCGATGGTAGAGCGTGATGACGTGCATCAAGCTCAAGAGCTGGCGCTTGTACTCGTGGATGCGCTTTACCTGCACGTCGAACATGGAGTCGACGTCGACCTTAACGCCGTTCTCGCGCTCGATGATACGCGCGAGTACTTCCTTGTTCTCGCGCTTGATCTCGGCGAAGCGCTCGCGAAACCCGGCGTCCTTGGCGAGCGGCTCGAGGCGTACGAGCTCCATCGCGTCGCGCGCCCAGTCGCTCTCGATGCACTCGGTGATCAACGAGGCGAGCTTGGGGTTGCTCGCGAGCAGCCACCTCCGCAACGTGACGCCGTTGGTCTTCGAGTTGAAGCGCTCGGGCCAGAGATCATAAAAGTCCGCGAACAGATCTTTCTTCAAAAGCTCGGTGTGCAGCGCCGCCACCCCGTTGACCGCGTGCGAGCCGACCACCGCGAGGTTCGCCATGCGGATCTGCTTGACCGGCGCCTCCTCCACGAGCGACATGCGCCAGGTCTTGCCGTCGTCGTCCGGGTACCGCGTGCGGATCTCATCCAAGAAGCGCTGGTTGATGGCGTAGATGATCTCGAGGTGCCGCGGCAGCACGCGCCCGAACAGATCCACCGTCCACTTCTCGAGCGCCTCGGGCATGAGCGTGTGGTTGGTGTAACCGAACGTCGCCCGCGTGATGTCCCAGGCCTTGTCCCAACCGACCGCGTGCTCGTCGACCAGGACGCGCATGAGCTCGGGGACGGCGATGGCCGGGTGCGTATCGTTCAACTGGATCGCCACGTGATCGCTGAACTTGGTGAAGTCGTCTTGCACCTTGTGATACCGCCGCACGATATCGGCGATGGAGCACGCGACGAAGAAGTACTGCTGCTGCAAGCGCAGCTCCTTGCCGAAGACCGTAAGATCGTTCGGGTACAAGACCTTCGAGATGTTCTCCGAGAGGTTCTTGTCCTCGACCGCCGCCAGGTAGTCGCCGGCGTTGAAGTCGGCAAGGTCGAGCTCCTCGCTCGCCCGCGAGCGCCAAAGGCGCAGCGTGTTCACGGTGTCGTTACGAAAACCCACGATGGGCGTGTCGTAAGGCATGCCGAGCACGGTGCGCGCCGGTGTCCAGACCGACCTCTCGCACCGTCCGTAGAAGGAGACCGGCACCTGATACTCCGGGCGACCTACCTCCCAGGGGTTGCCGAAGCGTAGCCACTCCTCGGGCCGCTCGACCTGATAGCCGTTGACGATCTCCTGCTCGAAGATCCCGAACTCGTAACGAATACCATACCCATAGGCTGGCAAAGACAAGGTAGCCATCGAGTCGAGGAAGCACGCGGCGAGGCGGCCGAGGCCGCCGTTGCCGAGCCCGGCGTCATTCTCCTGCTCGACAAGGTCAATAAGATCGAGGCCGAGGTCCTCGAGCGCCTGGCGCATGGTGTCGTACATGCCGAGGTTGATGAGGTTGTTTATGAGCGCGCGGCCCATCAAGAACTCGAGCGAGAGATAGTATACCCGCTTGGCGTCGGCGCGATAGTACGCCTGCTGCGTCTGGATCCAGCGATTCATCATGCGATCACGCACGGCGTAGGCCACAGCCAAGAAGCGGTCGAGCGCGGTCGCGGTGTGCTCGTCTTTACCTTGCGAGTATTGCAGATGATCGACGAAAGCGCGGCGCAAGAGATCGAGCTCCATGCCCGTGCGCGCGTTCGGCAGCTCTCGGGCTCGCGCCAGCGCCTTGGCCTCTTGAGATTTAGCAGAAGGGCGTTTGCCAGTTCGCGACTGCATCGAAGACTCCTCGGTGAGAAGACGGTTTTGAGCCCCCACGCCTCCCGTGGGCGCCGCAACATAACCGGGAAGGGGGGAGAATGCACGGAGACGGCGCGAAAAATTCGCGTGTCAAGAGAGATGGTTGCTCAACGTCTCGGCACGACCGCCAGCAAGACCCCCGCGGCGAGCAGGGCGATAACGCCCGAGCCAGCGAACGCGACGGCGCTGCCGAACCTGTCCCACACCAGGCCGAAGGTCGCGCTGGCGGCGAGCGCGGCGAAGCCGATGAGCATGTTGTAGGAGCCGAAGGCCTTACCTTTGCCGCTGCCGGCCGAGAGCTCCGCGATCAGGGCCTTCTCTGCGCCCTCGACCAGGCCGTGGGAGGTTCCGTAGATGGCCGCGAGGACGAACAGGAGAGGAACGCTCTCGGCGAAGCCGACCGCCCCCCAGGTGACGGCGTAGACGGACCAACCGAGCACCAGGGCGTTACGCCTCCCGTAGCGATCCGCCAGTCGCCCCCCGGCGGTGGCGGTGCTCGCCTTGATGACGTGGAGCAGAAGCCAGAGGAGCGGCGCCAGGATCGGCGCGGCACCGAGGCGCGCGGCCTTGACGATGATGAACGCATCGGTGGCGTTGGCGAAGGCGAACAACACCACGGGCAGAAGCGCGCGCTTCAGCGCCGGCGGTAACGCCGTCGTCGCTCCACGCACGGCCGGCACCGGCTCTAACCTCGGCGGCTCGCGTACGAGGGCGAGCGCGATCATCGCGAACACCCCGGGCACCGCGGCCCATAGGAACACTATGCGTAGCTTGTCGGCGGTGGCGGGCTCGCCGGTGGCCACACCCAGATACCAGAGCAGCCCGGCGCCCAGCAGAGTACCGATGGCCGCGCCGGCATGATCCATGGCCCGATGGAATCCGTAGGCGCGCCCCCTGATCGCGGGCTCCGTCGCGTTGGCGATGAGCGCGTCCCTCGGGCTCGTGCGTACGCCCTTGCCGATCCGATCACCTACCCGCACGATGAGCACGTGCCAGGGGGTAACAGCGAAGGCGACGAGCGGACGGATCACCGTCGAGAGGCCATAGCCTATCATGATGAGCGGCTTCAAGCGGGCACGCCTGTCGGCGATGAGCCCGGTCAGGTACTTGAGGACGTTCGCGACGAGATCGGCGGCTCCTTCAACGAGACCGATGACCGCGTTGGAGGCGCCGAGCGCCGTCAGAAACATGGGGAGCAGCGGGAAGATCGCCTCGCTGGAGACGTCCGTAAACAAGCTGACGAGACCGAGACCGATAACGGCCTTGGGCAGCTTGGCGCCCGCCTTCGACTGGCCCTTCGCCGCCGAAACAGACGCTGGCCCTAACACCTCATCGCCTTGTCGATAGCCTCGTTGGCCATGGCGTCGGCGGCAAAGTTCTGCTCGCGCGGAACGTACTTGACGTCGACCCGGCGCAACTGCCGCATCTGCTCCCGAACGCGCGCATGCAACATCGCGATGCGATCATTGCGCACCCGGTACTCACCGTTGAGCTGCTTCACTAAAAGCTCGCTGTCGGAGCGCAGCAATAGCTCATCGACGCCGAGCGCCAGCGCCTCATCGATGCCCCGGATCACCGCCTCGTACTCCGCCTCGTTGTTGGTACGCTTGCCGAGAAAGGCGCACCCCTCACGGACCAGCTCACCCTCGGGGCCCGTGATCACCCACCCCGCGCCCGAGGGGCCCGGGTTGCCGCGCGAGGCACCGTCGGTGTTGAGCACGACGCGCACCGTCCGCCGCAAGAGCCGCGCCACCTTGCGCCCCGCGGCGTCGCGCGTCGATATCCTGGGCGGCTCGGGGACACGCACTACCTCGGCGGGAGGCTGCGCCAAGCTCAACAACAGCTCTCGAATACGCTCCTCACCGAGCGCCGGAAACTCGTCCACGGTCAAGGCGAGCGACTCGTGCTCGGCCACGAAGTGTAAAAGCTCCCACGCCTCCGGCTTGCGTGAGGGCTTCTTCACGAAGAGTCCTCTTGCCCACCCTTTTTTGGCGCCTCCTCGATCAAGCGACCCCAAAACACCAATCGCTGACAGCTCGGACACTGCTCCGCGGTCTCGCTTCGCTGCAAAATATTATAGAGCTGCGGCGGCAAGCGCATGTTGCAACCCTGACACTTGCCGTCCACCACGGGCACGAGCCCTATGCCGAGGCGCTTGGCGCGAATTTTCTCGTACTTGCGCAACAACGTCGCCGGCACCTTGCCAAGCAAGGCCTGCCTGCGAGCTCTCTCCTGCTCAACCTCGGTCGTAATAGAAGCGAGCGTTGTCTCGACCTTCGCCCGTTCGGCAGACAGATCGAACTCGATCTCAGCCAAGCTGTTGTGCAGCGCCTCGATCTGTTGATCGAGCTGCTCGCGTTGCGCATTAAGCTCGGAGACCTTCTCCTCTGCCTCGCGATTGGCCCGCTTGCTACCCTCGATCTCGCGCGACAACGCCAGATACTCGCGTTGGTTGCGGATCTCGGCCAGGCGTGACTCCCATTTACGTAACTTTTGTGCCTCAGCTTGCACCGAGGCCTCGATGGTCTTTACCTCCTTGACGATTGCCTCGCGCTGCTCATTGGACTTTTGCAGCAACGCGGTCGACTCGCCAAGCGCGCCCTCGAGCTCTTGCAAACGCGCAGGAGCATGCTCGAGCCGCTTTTCGATTTCGCGGATCCCCACATCGATTCTTTGTATTTCGTACAGATCGAGAAGCTTTTGCCGCACGCGGCCAAACCTCCATGCCGCGCGTACCGGAAGAGCGCGGCGGTATTGGTGACCTTCGCCGCGCTTGCCCCTATGGCCTTGGTGGGCCCACCAGGGATCGAACCTGGGACCTATCGGTTATGAGCCGACGGCTCTACCGCTGAGCTATGGGCCCTTGGGATTCGCACGATGTTGGTCACTCCAGCCATCCGGAATGCCGCTATTAACACCCACCGCAAGAGTTTGGCAATGCAAACCCCGCGCCAAGTTGAAAGGACCGCGAGATAATGAGATCGTCGTTAACGAACGCTCAGTTCGGCTTGAGCTTGACCTCGCCCACGCAACGACAAGATCCCTTCCCCTCGAACATCTTCTCGATGAAAGACCGCAGCAAGCCCACGTCATTCGGGTGGGTCTCGATGAGGCTCCTCTCGTTGTCAGGCAAAACCGAAAGCTTCAAAGCTACCACGGCGCGCACGGTGCGATCGGGCTCGAGACGAAAGTTGGAGATGCGATAACAGCTCAGGTCTTTGAAGGAGCGCTGCACCCAGAGCTTCATGTTGTGCTCGTCGAAGCTTTGCGCGCCACGGTCCTTGACCTTGATTTCGACTTCGCCCTCAACAAACATTGCTCGCTCCCGTCGCCGTATTCCTCCTACATAACCGAGATCCAACCGCCGTCGCAAGCCGGCATCCACCACGCCGCACGGCGATCGCATTCTCGAATCGCTCGCAGGCAAAAACCTCAAGAGCTCTTAAGGCGCCAGCCTTTCGTCGCTTGCGCTCCTCACTATCAGGGCCT
>CAYXQW010000195.1:0-5836 GCA_964466695.1 uncultured Bdellovibrionales bacterium | reverse complement strand
CGGGCTTCGTCACGACCGGAGCCATCTACGCCATCGCCTACGCGACCGCGCTCATCTCTCTCTCTATGATCTCATTCTCGCGGCGCCGTGCGCTATAGGAGCTCTCGATGATACGTCTCGCCCTTACCCTCGTCCTCGCTGCGCTCCCGGCGCACGCCGCGCCCAAGCACGCCGCCAAAGTCGTGCTGATCGGCATCGACGCCGTCTCGCTCAACGTGCTCGAGCCTTACGTCAAGGCCGGCGTCACCCCGAACCTCGCGAAGCTGATGCGCGAAGGCACGCACGGGCACCTCGACTCTTTCTGGCCCACCCGCACCCCTCAGGTGTGGACGACGATCGCCACCGGCAAGCTCCCGGGACAACACGGCGTCTGGGACAACCAGTCGCACACCTACCTCGTCCCCCCGGAGCTGCGCACCAAGGATAAAAGGGTGGTCACCGTCGAGGCGCGTAAGTCGAAGGCGCTCTGGAACATCCTCGACGAGAAGGGCCTGCGCTCTCTCGTCGTGGGCTGGATGGTCACCTGGCCGGCCGAGAAGCTCGCAAACGCGGTGATCGTCGCTCCGAAAGAGCTCCCAAACGACCAGCGCCAGACCACCATCAAGGGCTCGTTCTATCGCGACGTGGAGCAAATGGTGCAGCCCGCCTCGCTCTCCTCCAAGGCGAAGTCCTTGATCACCGAGCCGGGCGACGTCAAAGACACAGAGCTTGCGAGCTTCGCCGCGGTGCCCCCCAAAGGCTCGCCCCTCTACGAGCTACCGAGCCTCGCGCGCTATCTCTACACCTTCAAGTGGAGTCACGCTCGCGCCCGCTCGGTCGAGCAGCTCACCGTGGGGCTTTTCGAGGACGCGCGGCCCGACGTCGTGCTCTCGTATTTTCAATGCCCCGACACCATGGGGCACAGGTTTTGGATCTTCAAGGAGTCGCAGGCCTACGTCGAGCAGCGCCTGCGCGACCTCAAGCTCCCCACAAAACACGCCGCCGAGCTTCGCGAGCGCTTCGGTCACGCCTTCGAGACCTGCTACCGCGACGCCGACCTGCGCCTCGGGCGCATCCTCGAGGCCGCGCGCGGCCCCGACACCCTCGTGCTCGTGGTCTCGGACCACGGCTTCGGGCACTGCGAGAGGCCGCACCCCTTCCGCTCCGAGCCCTACGGCGGCGTGCACCTCGACGAAGGGGTGGTCATCGCGGCGGGCCCGGGGGTAAAGGCCGGCGCCACGATCGAGGGCATGTCGGTGACCGACGTCACGCCGACCTTGCTCTACTACCTCGGGCTCCCCGTGGGCGAGGATATGCGCGGTAAGGTGGCGCGCGGGCTGTTCGCGGAGGACTTTTTGGCCAAGCATCCGCTCGCGACCATCCCCACCTACGAGCGCGCGCCGCAGACCGCGTGCGCTTACGAGCAGGGCGGCTACCCTCCGCGCAAGACGCCGCCGCGACCCGTGCGCGAGCAGCTCGGCGGCCGCGACCCCTACGAGTAAAGGCAACTTTTCCTCGCCAAAGCCGATATAATACCGACAGGAAGCACGATAGCTTCATCATGAGGAGCAAAATCATGAGTATAAATCCCCTCGGCCCTCGCAACGGCGGCGCGCCTGACACCAGTGAAACATTGATCTCGAGACCTCCGCCACCGCCCCCCCCGTCCCCCGGCTCGGAGTTCATCCCCCAAGCTCAGCCGCCGCGCGGCCTCTTGGACGATCCCCAAAAGCCCACCTCCGCGCGTCTGGAGCTGCCACCTCCCGGCGGCGCCGGGGTCGCAAATCCTCTCATCTTGGTCGCGGGCGCGGCGGCCGCGGCGGTGCTCTTGCTCACCGGCTGCGGCCCGGCCTTCGGGACGATGGAAGAAGGTCAAGGCGGCGAAGGCGGCAGCAAAAACAGCGGCGGCAAAGCCGGCAGCCCTGGTAAGGGCGGCAGCGCTGGCAGTACCGCGGCAGGTCAGGCGGGCGCCGCGGGCGCGTCCTCGACCGGAGGCACGTCAGGCCAGACAGGCGCCGCGGGCGCGTCCTCGACCGGAGGCGTGACACCCACCGGCGGTACGACCTCGACCGGAGGCGTGACACCCACCGGCGGCACGACCTCGACCGGAGGCGTGACACCCACCGGCGGCACGACCTCGACCGGAGGCGTGACACCCACCGGCGGCACGACCTCGACCGGAGGCAGAACGCCCACCGGCGGTACGACCTCGACCGGCGGCAGAACGCCCACCGGCGGTACGACCTCGACCGGCGGCGTGACACCCACCGGCGGTACGACCTCGACCGGAGGCACCAGCCCCGAGAGCACCGGAAACACGGGTAATTATATCCCTTAATCAGAACCGCGACCGTGAGGGAGCGGCTGCAGGCTGGAGGACACCTTGAAGCTCGCTCTTATCCTCGCGGGGCTCGCGATCATGCTCGCGTCTTGTTCTTCCGACTCCAAGACCGCGCCTACTTCCATGCCCTGCGGCGGCGACGAATGGCCGGTCTTGCGCGAGGGAGAGAACACCTTACAGACCCTCGCGGTCTCGGTGCGTGGCACCAACAGCGCGGGGAGCACCTCCATCCAGGTAGACAGCCGCACGGGCTTTCGGGCGGGCGACACTATCTTGATCCTCACCATGCTCGACACCGCGGCCGCGACCTGTGACGTAAGCGGGGTCGGTCGCGCCGAGCTCCACTACCTCGCGAGCGATCCCGACGCCACCGGCACGGGCAGCCTCGAGCTGACCTTGCCTTTGCGCCATGACTACGTGGCGACTTCGACCTCAGTGCATCAAGTCGTGCGCGTCCCGAGCTACAACGAGGCGGTGCTCGACGCGGGCCGGAGCTTGACCGCCCCCGCCTGGAACGGGACCACGGGCGGCGTGCTCGCGCTCCGCGCGCAAAGGCTCGTCATGTTCAATGGCTCCCGCATAACCATGGACGGCCGAGGTTATCGCGGCGGCAGCTCGGGCGCGGCCGACAACACCTCACCCATCTACCCCGAAGGTCCGCTCGGCGCCCTCACCGCCACGGGCGGCGGCGCCGGGGGCGCGGGCGCCCTCGACCGCTGCGACGGTGACGAGCTCGCCGATGGCCGCGGCATGCCCGCCTCACCACCTTGGCTCGGCGGCGGCGGCGGCAACAGCGGCGGCTGCACGGAAGACGGCGCCCTCGGCGGTGTTTGCGGCGGTGGGGGTGGCGGCGGCGCCGGACCTCTGGGCGCGGCGAACGGCGGGCGCGGCGCGGCGAGCGGCGGCATGGGAGCGAGCGGCGACTACGTGTCTTCGATCACGGGGCTCTGCAGCGCGGCAACGGTGATGGACCTCGGCGGCGCGGGTGGCGGCGGCTGCCCGTTCGGTCCTCCTCTTACGTGTAGCTCCGACGAGGCGACAACGCGCTTTTTGTTGGGGTCAGGCGCCCCCGCGGGCGCGAGCGGCGGCTGCTCGGGCAACGCCGCGCGCGGGGCTGGCGGCCCCGGCGGCACGACGAGCGGTACGAAGCCACAAGGTTGCTACCCAGGACACGAGGACGACGGTATCACCGGGGCCGATGGCGGCGCGGGCGGGGGCTTGATCTTCCTCTTGGTCGACACCCTGGTGAGCACCGACACGGACGGGGTCGCGACCATCTCGGTAAAGGGTGACGTGGGCGGAGACGGCGGCGCCGGATCTTACCTGCGCGCGGGCACAGCCGGTCGTGGCTTCGCGGGCGGCGGCGGCGGCGGCGGCGCGGACGGAGCTTTGGGCGGGACCATCGTCTTGGCCACGCGCGCGATCGAAGGCCCCGGAAAGCTCGTGCTCGCGCTCGCGGGCGGCGCGGGCGGCAAGGGCGGTAACGGCGGCATCGGCACCTGCGGCGGCTGCACCCCGGAGGGCTGTCCCGTGATCATCGCAGGCGGCGCGGGCGGCGAGACCCCGACACCTGGCGCCGACGCGTACGTCTCGACCGACCCCGCAGAGAACCTCAACTGCGGCGGCGGCGGCGGCGGGCGGGACGGCGCCCCTGGACTACCCGGGCTCTTGCTCGCGGCGAGCGAGACCTCGGCGCTCGTGCTCGAAGACGAGCTCGGG
Source organism: uncultured Bdellovibrionales bacterium (assembly GCA_964466695.1). Taxonomy (GTDB): domain Bacteria; phylum Myxococcota; class XYA12-FULL-58-9; order XYA12-FULL-58-9; family JAFGEK01; genus CAYXQW01. The sequence continues at coordinate 1,797 of CAYXQW010000195.1, read as the reverse complement.
GTGACGCGCGAGCTTACCGGCCTCGATCTCGACACCTTCTCCTGCCCGCGTTGACAGGCGCGGCGTCGCGCTTGCATACGTCACGGCATGTTGTCAGCGGCATCTCTGCGCCATAGGGCGCGCGTGGTAAAAACGATCCGCGCGTTCTTCGACGAGCGCGACTTCGTCGAGGTGGACACCCCCGTGGCCGCGGCCACCGTGGCCCCGGAGCTCTACATCGACGCGCCGCGGGTAACCTTGCGCTGCGGCGCGACCTCTGTGGTGCGTTATCTCCAGACCTCGCCCGAGCTTTCGATGAAGCGGCTGCTCGCGGGCGAGCTAGAACGCATCTATCAGATCGCGCCTGTCTTTCGTGACGGCGAGTACACCGCGCTGCACCGGCCCGAGTTTCGCCTGCTCGAGTGGTATCGCAAGGACGCCTCGGTCGAGGAGTTGATGAGCGACTGCGAAGAGCTCGTCCGCGCGGTGGCGACCGCGCCCCTGTCTTATCAAGGCCAAAAGATCGCGCTCGACGGGCCGTGGCCGCGCGTGAGCGTGGAGGAGGCGTGCGTCCGCTACGCGGGCTTCTCGTTGCTCGCGCGGCTCGATCAAGAGAGCCTCGCCGAGAGCCTCCGTGACCTCGGGCTCCACGTGAGCGCCGACGACTCCTGGAGCGATCTTTTCTGTCGCCTCCTGCTCGAGCGCATCGAGCCGGGCCTTCATCGTGATTACGGGGCGGTCTTCCTCACCGACTACCCCGCGCCCTTAGCCTCGCTCGCGCGCATATCGCCCAAGGACCCGCGCGTCGCCGAGCGCTTCGAGCTCTACCTCGGGGGCCTCGAGCTCGCCAACGGCTACGGCGAGCTCACCTCTCCGAAAGAGCAGCGGCGGCGCTTCGCGTGCGAGCGCGAGGCGCGGCGCGCGCTCGGGCTGCAAGACTACCCGGAGGACGAGGAGTTCTTCGCGGCGCTCGCGCGCCTTTCGCCCTCGGCGGGCATCGCTCTTGGCCTCGACCGCTTGCTCATGGTGCTCTTCGACGCGACCGACATCGACGACGTCGCCTGTATCCCCTGGAGACCCTCATGACCTCCCCGCTCACCGCGCGCCGGCGGCGCCAGCACGGCAACCCCTTCAATATAAGAGGCGAGCTCATACGGCCGGCGTGGCGTGAGCTCTTCGGGCGCGTGGCCCCGTTCGCCTTGGACATCGGCTGCGGCCCGGGGAGCTTCACCTTGGAGCTCGCGCGGGCCCACAAAGAGCTCGACGTGGTGGGGCTCGAGATCAGGCGCCACCTCGTCGAGGAGCTCAACGCCACGGCCGCGGCCGCCGGTATCCACAATCTCCACGCCGTGCTCGCGAACGCCAACCTGCACCTGCCGGTGCTCTTCGAGCTTAAGAGCCTACGCCTCGTGACCCTCAACTTCCCGGACCCCTGGTACAAGAAGCGTCACCACAAACGCCGCGTGGTGAACCCCGCGTGGACCCGCGCTCTAGCGCCGCACCTCGAGGACGGCGCCTCCGTGCACATCATGACCGACTACGAACCGCTCGCGCGCGAGATCGAGCGGACCTTCGCCACGACGCCTGGCTTCGTCAATGTCGAAGGCGAGGGCGTCTTCGCCGCCGCGAGCACGACGGGCATCACGAGCGAGCGCGAGCGGACGCACGCGCGGCGCGGCGAGCCGATCTACAGGCTGCACTTTCGTTACGTAGGGCTCGCGACATATTACCCGCGTCCCTCATGAAGTCCCTTCGAGACGCCTTGCTGCGCAAGGCTCCTCAGGGACACGGTTGATATTACCCATATCGAAGGGCGCG
>CAYXQW010000194.1:0-5842 GCA_964466695.1 uncultured Bdellovibrionales bacterium | reverse complement strand
CAAGCAGTTCGAGCGCGCGCTCGAGATCGATCCCGACCACGGTCCGTCGCTGGCGGCGCTTTCGCGGCTCGATCAAGAGATGCAGAACTGGGAGGGAGCCGCCGAGCGCCTGTCGCGCCTCGCGGATGTCGCCCCCGCGCCGGAGCGGATCACGGTGCTGATGGAGCTCTCGGAGATAGCGAGCGAGAAGCTCCTCGACGCGAGTCGCGCGATCGAGGCGCTCGAGCGCGCGCGTCGGCTCAATCAACCACGCGTCGATCTCTATGAGCGCCTGGCTGATGCCTACATGTCCGCGCAGCAGCCGCAGAAGGCCGCGGAGGCCTTGGAGCAAGGTCTCCCCTTCGCCGCCGAGGACGCGGCGAAGTCCTCCGAGCTCAACAATCGTCTCGGCTCTATTTACGAGACCGAGCTCAAAAACGAGCCGGTCGCCGTGCAGAGGTTCAACGCCGCGCTCGACGCGCAAGCGACCAACGTCTCGGCCTTCGAGGCGATCGAGCGGATCTTGTCGCACCGGCAAGAGTGGGCGCTGCTCGAGACCAACTACCGGGCCATGATCGCGCGGTCCAAGGATCTCTCGATCCAGGTGCGCCTTGTCTTGTGGCGTAACCTGGGCGAGCTCTATCGGCGCGTGTTGAAGAACACCGATGGGGCGATCATGGCCTTCGAGGTCATTCAAAAGCTCGACCCCGGAAAGGCCGAGGACGCCGCGGTCTTGGCCGAGCTCTACGCCCAGAAGCCGGACAGTCGCAAGAAGGCCATCGCCATGCAGCACGAGGTCATCGCCACGCTCGATAACCCCGTGGCGCCGATCCGAGCCTTGCGCAAGCTCTATCATGCCGAGCGCAACTTCGACGCCGTGTACGCGCTCTGTCATGCTCTCGTGTTCTTGAAAGAGGCCGACGATGAGGAGCGCAAGGTCTACGAGTATCTCGCGCAGGGCGTGCCCCCCAAGGCCTCGCGTGGCCTCATGGAGGATCACTGGAAGCTCGTGTTGCATCCGCAGATCACGGGGCCGGTGGGGACGCTGGCGTCGTGGTTGTATAGGAGCGCTCCGGAGCTCTTGACGGTCCCGGCCAAGGATCTCGGTCTGCGTAAGAAAGATCAGATAGATGTGCGGCAGAGCGATCTCTATTTCGCCAACTTGGCGCGTTATGTGGCCAAGGCGCTCAACCTCCAGGTCTTCGACGCCTTCAAGAAGCCGGGGTCGACCGAGCCTTTGCACCTCGTCAACGCGCAGCCTCCGGCGTTGGTGGCGGGCGAGCACAACGATGTCTTCCGTGACGCCGCGCAGCGCGTGGTCTTGTTCCATATCGGTCGCAACCTCGCCTACGCGCGACCCGAGCTGTTCCTCGCGGGGATCTATCCTCCCGATCAGCTCCGCGACATGCTGCTCGGCGTCTGTCTGGTCTACAACCGCGCGCTGCGGCATAACGGCGACCAGCACGAGGTGGACAGGTGGGCGCAGGTCTTCGAGCGCATGCCGCCGCCGACGCTCAAGCGCTTGCAGCCGGTGGCGCAAGCGGCCTACCCGGAGATCATCAAGGGCAAGCCGCTCGAGGTCTACGCGGCGGGCGTCGAGCTGACGGCGGCGCGCGCGGGGTTCTTGGTGGCCGGCGAGTTGCCATCGGCCGTGCGCGGGATAAGCGAGGGTGCTCCCGGCGCATCGGCGCTGCCGACGCGCGATCGCGTCAAGGAGTTGGTGCTCTTCTCCGTCTCGCGTGGGTATCTCGAGCTCAGGGATGCCCTCGGCATGGCGCTCGTTGAGAACAAGGCGGAGGCGAAAGGATGAGAGCTCGCCGGCCGACAATTTGACGGCACATCATGGGTGCGATAATTTTCTGAATGATTAGTTTTGAAGGAAGCCTAGAGTTATACCGATGAAGTTTTCATGCGAACAGTGCCACGCTCAGTACATGATCGCCGACGAGAAGGTCGGCGAGCGTGGTGTCAAGGTAAAGTGCAAGAAGTGCAGCAACATCATCGTCGTAAGGCCGCAAGCGCAGGGAAGTGAACCTCCGGTTCCAGATGTAGCTACGCGACCGGAAGAGGGAGAGGCGGGCGCGGGCTCTTCTGGTCTTGGTGCCACGAGCGACACCCTCGCGGAAGGCGGCGGTCTCGGCCTGGCGGCGGCGGGTGGCCTTGCAGCTCAAGATGGAGAAGCTCCTAGCATAGGGGCTGCTTCGCCCTCGAGTCAGAACGATTTTGGTGACTTCAATCTGGGGGCTTTAGCGCAGCCCGCCGTGGCGGCCAGGAGCCCCGCGGGCGAGAAAGAATGGTACGTCGCGATCGAGGACGCGCAGATAGGTCCCATCGACGTGAGCGAGATAGAGCAACGCTGGGATGAGCGGGAGCTTTCTGCTGAGAGCTTGGCCTGGAAGACGGGCATGCTCGATTGGGTGCCGTTGGCCGAGATCCCAGAGCTTGCTTACCTCATCACCGAGCGGCCTCATCCCAAGCCACAAGGTTATGGCGCGGCGGCGAGCGCCGAGCTCGGCGGGTCTTTTGCCGATGGGGATGGAGCTTCTCCGGGAGCCGTGGTCAGAGAGCAGACCTCCTGGAAGCCGTCCGCCGCGAGCGCGCTGTCGTCTTTGGTTCAGGATGAGCTGGTCGCTGCCGCCGCTCCAAAGTCAGAGCCCACTGCGCCTCCCGCGGGTGTGCCCGATTTGGGGATGCCAGGGTTCGGGGCTCCGGATCTGTTCAGTGCTGGTGGCGCTGCGACGCAGGAGGCCGCGGTGCGGCCGGATCCCTTCAGCGGTCCGGCGCCGGCCTGGTCGGTGCCGGTGGTGCCTCGTAGATCGGGAGGCTTGAAGTGGGTCATACCGGTCTTTGGCCTTGGTCTGCTAGGTCTGGCGGTGGTCGGTCTGCTCGGCTTCTTGGTTTTGGACAGGCTCGGTTATCTGCCCGCGCGCGCGGCTGCCCCCGGAGCGCCTGTAGCGGCAGCTCAGGCGGAGCCCGCGAACAAACCCAAGCCCGAGGACGCTACTGCCGCCGCGCAAGCGCAGCCCGCCGATACCAAGCCTGAGCCTCGCGCGGCTGTCACGCCCAAGCGTGCGGAGACCAAAGAGCCGCGTGCCGAGGCGCCGCGCGAGAAGCGACCCACGCCTGTCGCCCCACCACGCGAGAAGCCGAGGGAGCGGGCCAAGGCGAGCGAGGATCCCCTCGCTGGTATCGAGGGCGAGAGCGCTCCGCCTGCCAAGGCCTCACTCACCAAAGAAGATGTGGTTAACGGCGTCAAGAAGAACCTCTCGATCGTGGCGCCGTGTTTGAAAGAAGCGAGGGCGAAGGGCGAGATCGAGCCCGGTCAGTATACCTTCACGCTCGAGTGGGTGATCCAGCCCGATGGCTCGGTGTCCAAGGCCGCTCTCAAGGGGCCGCCGAACGTCTTGAGCAGCTCGCTACCTGGTTGTTTCGCGGTCTCCATGAAACGCTGGCGCTTCCCGGCCTCGCAAAAAGCAATGCCGATCTTCAACTTCCCCTTCGGTCCGGTAAACATCCGCTAGCACCTCGGCGTCGTATCGGACGAAGAACCCGTCAGAATCATTGTGGCGAGGTACTAGTTTCAGGCCAAAAAAAACCCCGAGCGGTGCGAGGAGCAGCCGCCCGGGGTTTGGTCTTTTGGTCTTACTTCTCGGTGTCGCCGGGATTGGCCACAGCGGCGGCGAAGGCGTTGCCGTCGGCGAGATCCTTGTACGTCCGCCAACGGCGGCGTACCTCGTTCTCGCCGAGCGCCAACAGTGCCTTGGCACGCGCGGGAGAGGTGCGCTTTAGGACCTCGAAGCGCGCCTCGTTGTAGATGTAGTCCGCGAGCGGCACCTTGGGCTCCGCCGAGTCGAGGCTGAACGGTACCTTGCCTTGCGCCGTAAGCTCCGGGTTGAAGCGGAACAATGGCCAATGACCGCTCTGTACGGCGAGCTTTTGCTGCTCGAGCCCGCGTGAGAGGTCGTAGCCGTGGGCGATGCAATGGCTGTACGCGATGATGATCGACGGCCCGTTGTAGGCCTCGGCCTCGCGGAAAGCTTGTAGCGTCTGCGGCATGCTCGAGCCGAAGGCCACGCGGGCGACATAGATATTGCCGTACGACATGGCCAACAGGCCGAGGTCCTTCTTGGCTCCGGGTTTGCCGGCGGCCGCGAACTTGGCCACCGCGCCGGTGGGGGTCGCCTTCGAGGCTTGCCCGCCCGTGTTGGAGTAGACCTCGGTGTCGAGCACGAGGACGTTGACATCGCGGCCGCTCGCGAGGACGTGGTCGAGGCCGCCGTAGCCGATGTCGTATGCCCAACCATCGCCGCCGATGATCCACACGCTGCGGCGCACCAAAAACTCCGCGACCGACTCGAGGTGCCTCGCGCGCGGGTCATTTATGGTGGCGAGCTGCTCGCGCAGGCGCGTGATGGCGCGCCGTTGAGCGGCGATATCGGTCGCGGTGCGCTGTGGAGCCTCCAAGATCTCTTTGACGAGAGCCTCGCCGAGGTTTTGCGAGAGCGCCCGGAGGAGCTCCGCTGCATACTCTCGCTGCTTGTCGGCGCAGAGCCGCATGCCGAAGCCGAACTCGGCGTTGTCCTCGAACAACGAGTTCGACCACGCCGGCCCGCGCCCATCGCGGTTGGTCGTCCACGGGGTCGTGGGGAGATTGGCCCCATAGATCGAAGAGCAGCCGGTGGCGTTGGCCACGATCATCCGATCACCGAAGAGCTGGCTTGCGAGCTTGAGGTAGGGCGTCTCGCCGCAACCTGCACAGGCGCCCGAGAACTCGAAGAGCGGCTCGAGGTACTGCACGCTCTTGGCGTTCGAGGGCTCGAGGCTCGTAGGATCGGTCTCTGGCAGAGCGTCGAAGAACGCCGCGGCTGCGCGCTCGGTGTCGAGGATCTCCTCCTTCGGCACCATGTTGAGAGCCTTCTGGCCGGCCTTCTCTTTACTCTTGGCCGGGCAGACCTCGACGCAGAGCGTGCAACCCGTGCAGTCCTCGGGGTAGACCTGCAAGGTGTAGCCTTGCGCCTCGGTGCCGCGCCCGCGCAGCTTCGTGCTACGGAAACCGGCCGGGGCGCTGTCCGCCGCGGCCATGGGGTAGGTCTTAGCGCGGATCGAGGCGTGCGGACAGACGAACACGCAGTGCCCGCATTGGATGCAGATCTCGGGCTCCCACTTGGGTAGGAACGCGGCGATGTTGCGCTTCTCCCACGCGGTGCTGCCCGAGGGGTAGGTGCCGTCGGCGGGTAGGGCGCTCACGGGGAGGTTGTCTCCCTTACCCTCGATGATGACGCCGAGCACGTCACGAACGAAGGCCGGGGCTGTCGCGGGCACCGGGGGCAAGAGCTGCTTGCTGCTCGAGACCGCGGCCGGGACCTTGACCTCGTGCAGATTCTCGAGGGCCTGATCTACGGCCTCGAAGTTCTTCTTGACGATGTGCTCGCCCTTGCCGCCGTAGGTCTTCTTGATGGCCGCTTTGATCTTGGCGATGGCCTCGTCACGCGGCAACACGCCCGAGAGCGCGAAGAAGCAGGTCTGCATGAGCGTGTTGGTGCGCCCGCCGAGGCCGAGGTCGCGCGCGACCTTGTCGGCGTTGATGACGAAGAGCTTGAGCTTCTTTTGCAAGATCGTCTCTTGCATGCTCTTGGGCAGCTCGTCCCACACGTGCTCGCTATCGAAGGGGCTGTTTAGGAAGACCGTGGCGCCGGGCTCGGCGCACTCGAGGATGTCGATGCGCTCGAGGAAGCCGAACTGCGAGCACGCCACGAAGGTAGCCGACTGGATGAGGTAGGTAGATCGGATGGGGTCGGGGCCGAAGCGCAAGTGCGAGACCGTGCGCGAGCCGGACTTCTTGGAGTCGTAGACGAAGTAGCCT
>CAYXQW010000193.1:0-5907 GCA_964466695.1 uncultured Bdellovibrionales bacterium | reverse complement strand
CCGAAGAAGAAGAACGCGAACGGCTCCCCGAGGCCGACGTAGGCGAGCGGCCAAGGGCCGGCCGTGTAAGCGAAGCCGGCGATGATGCACGATAGGCCAATGATCACGTAAGCCATCCCGGCGTCGGCGACGATATAGGTACCCATGGCGATGACCAGCGCGAAACAACCGAGCGCGCTCGCGAGCACCGCGCCGGGCGAGAGCCAGCCCTGCTGCGAGGCGCGAGGGGGGCCGAGGCGCTCGGGGGTATCTGCTCCTCGGCAAAAATCGGCGTAGTCGTTGAAGAGGTTGGTGCCGACCTGGATGAGCACGGCGCAAAACACGACAGCCAAGAACATGTCGAGCCGAAATCCGCCGTGGCGATACGCGAGGGCGCTCGCGACCAACACCGGCACGAGCGAGGCCCAGAGCGTGGCGGGTCGTATGGCGAGCCAGAGCGCCAAAGCGCGCGTGAGGCGGCCATCAGATATACGCCGCGCCATCTCAAGGACCTCGCAAAAAGCGCGTGAAGTCGGGCGGTCGCTTCTCCAGGAAGGCCTGCTGACCCTCCTTGGCCTCGTCGGTCATGTAGAAGAGCATGGTGGCGTCGCCGGCGAGCTGTTGCAACCCCGTCTGCCCGTCGACGTCGGCGTTGAGGCCGGCCTTGAGCAGGCGCAAGGCGGTAGGGGAGTGCTGCAGGATCTGCCGGCACCAGGCCACGGTCTCCTCCTCGAGCTGGGCCAGCGGCACGACACAGTTGACGAGCCCCATGGCGAGCGCTTGCTCGGCGTTGTACTGCCGGCAGAGGTACCAGATCTCACGCGCTTTCTTCTGCCCGACGATCCGCGCGAGGTAAGACGCGCCGTAGCCAGCGTCGAAGCTGCCCACCTTGGGGCCCGTTTGCCCGAAGACGGCGTTGTCGGCGGCGATGGTGAGGTCGCAGACCACGTGCAGCACATGACCGCCGCCGATGGCGTAGCCGGCCACCATGGCGATGACGGGCTTGGGCAAAGTGCGGATGTCGCGTTGCAGCTCGAGCACGTTTAAGCGAGCTACGCCGTCGCCGCCGACGTAGCCCGCGTGCCCGCGGACGCGCTGATCGCCGCCCGAGCAGAAAGCCTTGTCGCCCTTGCCGGTGAGGATGATGACGCCGACCTCGGGGTCTTCCTTGGCCTCACGAAAGGCCTGTATGAGCTCGGCTATGGTCTCGGGCCGAAAGGCGTTGTGCACCTTCGGGCGATTGATCGTGATCTTGGCGATGCCCTCTTCACACCTTTGATACTCGATGTCTTCGTAGGTCTTCACCGATCGCCACACGAGCTTGGTCATCCGTCTCGCTCCTCCGCGGTGTCGAGCGCCTCGCGTACGCGCATGAGCGCCCGCGCTCGCAGCTCGAGGTTTCGTTCCTGTTCTATCGTGGCAGCAAGCACCGTGACGCCGTTTTGTCCACCTAGAAGCTCACGACGCAAGGACGCGACGAAGCCCCTGAGGGTCGTTACGCGCTCCCAAGCAGCGCCGCAGGCGCGGCAGAGGGCCTCGAGGTCCGAGCGCTGCGGCGCGCGGAAGTAGCTATCGAAGACGGCTTGGTCTTTGGCGATGGAGAGGTGCGAGAAGATGCCGCCGCCGTTGTTGTCTACGAGCACGACCACGAGCCTGGTCGCGAGCTCTTGCGCGGCGCGTAAGGCCCCGAGGTCGTGCAAGAAGGCGAGATCTCCGAGCAGCACGACATGTGCGCGCGCGGGGTCGCCCGAGGCTTCGCCTATGGCCGTGGCCAAGGTGCCGTCGATGCCGCTCGCGCCGCGGTTCGCGTAGATGGGTAGAGGGTGAGCGAGGCGCGCGGCGAAGGTGCCAAGCTCGCGGATGGGCATGCTGTTGCCGACGTGGAGCGCGGCATCTGCGGGCAGCGCGCGCGCGAGGGCGCGGGCGAGCGAGCCCTCGAAGAGCTCTTCTTTGCACTCCGCGTCGAGCACGCGCTGCGCGCAAAGGTCGGACGCGCACCAGGAGGAAACCCATGAGGAGCGCGGCACGCGCCGGGGCAGGTGAGCTGCGAGGGCGCGACAAAAGAGCGCGGGATCGGCGACGACGAGGGTCGCAGCGACACAAGCCGGATCGTGCCACGCGCCCGCCTCGTCGACGAGCACCACGCGCTCGGTGCTCGCCACGAGCGTCTGGAGAGACTTCGCGGTGGGGGTCTGCCCGAGACGCAAGATGAGCGCGGGCGCATGTCGCGCGGCAAAAGATGGGCTCTGCAGCAAGGCGTCGTAGGCGCCGATGGCGGCGCTGCCGCGCCCGGAGATGAAGACTTGCGAGGTGGGCTCGGCGAGCACCGGCCAGGCGAGGGCGCGGCCGAGCGCGTGCACCGCATCGTGGAGATCTTCGCGCGCGCGATCGGGCGGGAGCGGCCCGCAGACGATGAGACCGCGCGGCGTCTTGGCGAACAGGCTCCCGAGCTCGCGCGCCACCACCTCGGAGGGCGCGGCCAAAGGGCGCAGGACACGGAGGGCCGCGGCCGGCGGATCGCCCGGGGCGCGAGCCTCGGCCCACAGCGGCTCGCGAAACGGAGCGTTGATGTGGACGGGTCCGCGCGGCGCGGCCGAGGCGGCGTCGAGCGCGCGGGCCGCGACCTGATGGAGCCAGCGCTGATGCACCTCGCCGCAAGGCGCGCCGAGATCGACGAAGGTCTTCACGTGCGAGCCGAAGAGATCTCTCTGCCTTACGGTCTGCAGCGCGCCGTTGTCATGGAGCTCGCATGGGCGGTCGGCGGTGATGACGATGAGCGGCACGCGGCTCTGCTCGGCCTCGAGGACGGCCGGCAAGAAGTGACCTGCGGCGCTGCCCGAGGTGCACACGAGCACGGCGGGCCTCCCGGTCGCGCGGCCGAGCCCGAGCGCGAAAAATCCCGCCACCCGCTCGTCGAGCACGCAGTGCTTGTGCAAGCTCGTAAGCTCGTCGAGCGCGAGCACGAGCGGCGTGCTGCGCGAGCCCGGCGAGATCACGGCGTGCATGACACCGCCGCGCGCGAGGCTAAAAAGCAGCGCGCGCGCCCAGGCGAGGTTCTCTCTGGCCGTGTCGTGGTTCATGCCGAGGCCTTCGCGAAGGCCAACCCCTCGGAGATGGTGATGAGCTTGAGCTCGATCTCCGCCCACTCGGCGGTGGGGTCGGAGGCGGCCACGACGCCCGCGCCGGCGTAGGCGTAGGCGCGGTCGCCGTAAACGAGCGCGGATCTTATCGCCACGGAGAAGGAGGCATCGCCCGTAAGGTCGATCGTCCCTGTGAGGCCTGCGTACCAACCGCGCGCGAAGGGCTCGTGCCGCGCGAGCCAGCGGCGAGCGGCGGCGGCAGGGGAGCCGCACACCGCCGCGGTCGGGTGCAGCGCGGCGGCGAGCGCGAGGGCCGTGCGCGGCCGCGCGAGCCGACCCTCGATCCTGGTCTCGAGGTGCCTTACATGTGGCAGCGCGAGGATCCGCGGCGACGGGTCGATGCGGAGCGTGCGACAAAAAGGAGCGAGGCGCCGGCGTAGCTGCCTTACGACCACGGCGTGCTCGTCGCGGTCCTTGGCGCTCTCTTTGAGCCCTCTGCAATCCTCGCCCGTGGTGCCGGCGAGGGCGTGGGTCTCGAGGTCCTCCCCGCGCAAGGAGAGCAGGCGCTCCGGGGAGGCGCCGAGGAAGACCCCCTCGCCACGATGCGACATCGCGAAGACGGCGCTTCGAGGGTTTTGGCGGCGCAGGTTTGCGAGGGTGACCGCGACGTCGATCGCGCGGTGGTCATGGGACCTGAGCTCGACCTCGCGCGCGAGCACCACCTTATCGAGCGAACCGCGAGTGATCTCGCGATGCGCGCGTGCGAGGCGCGCGCGCCACTTTTGCTCGGTCTCGCGTGAGACCGTCGCCAAGGCGGCGCGGGGACTATCGCCCCGGCGCTTCGTCGTACGCCGCGCGAGCTCTTCGAGGCGCGACAGAGTACGCACGAGCTTGCGAATCAACGTGCGCGGATCGTCGCCGGGCGACGCGCAGAGGGCCACGGACACCTGGCACTCACCTGGGGCTCCATCGTGACGTCGCGACAAGAGCGCCCGCGGCAAAACGAGGCGCCCGGCGGGCCAGTTGCGCCAGGGAGAATCATCACGCGCGGGTCGCGACGAGAACGCGAAGCCCACGAAGACGAGCGGCGGCTCGCAAAGATCTCGGTCCTCCTCGCGAAGGGGGAGGGTAACGAGCTCTTCACGAAGCTTGCGATAGCGCGCCTCGGCGCGCGCGAAGCGACGCGGGCCACGAAACGACCAGGCGCGGGCTACACCTAGGCCGAGCGTGCACTGCTCGTCGTCGCTCGTGGCGTTGAACGAGCATCGCCCCGTGACGGCCGGCAAAAGCTCCCATGGGTCATCGAGCACAAGGGTGGTCGTGACCCGCACGAGGCGCGCCGTCTCCACCGCGAGGGCACGCGCGAGGCGCGCCTCGTCGATTGTTGATGATGGTTCGCTCACCGCGACCGATCTAGCGGCGCACGACCCTGTCGGGCAACTCGTTCGTGTCGTCTTGCTCGACGGGCACATGCTGCGCCAAAAGCTCCCGGCAGGCTGCGATCGTCTCGATGACGCCGTCGGCAGCGCGGCCTTCCTTGATGCGCGCGATGATGTGGTCGACGTGGGCTTGCCAGCCGCCGCCGCCCACGTGCCGCGTGATACCCTCGTCGGCCAGGATGACCACGCGATGCTCGAGCTCATAGAGGGCGATCAGCACCCCCGTACGCGCGCGCGTGCGGTAGATGCCGTGCGCAGCGAAGAGCTTGTAGGCCGTGTCCCTCGTGGCCGTCTCGAAGTGACCATCGGTGACGATGTGACGCAGCAAGAGCGGCCGGCCGAGCATGACGAAGAGCACCCAGGATAAAGGGATCTGCGCGAGGAGGACCCACTGGATCGGGAAGTATGGCCAGAACCCGTTGATGGCCAGAGCAAGGCCGACCGTCAGCGCCGAAGCGATGGCGGCGCGCGGCCGAAAGTAGCTCGCTCCCCGCGAAAGGTCGGCCACCACGAGCTCGGTCGCGCTCTCGCGCTCGATTTCCGCGACGGCTTCTTCGATGCGACGGCAGTCTTTTTCTGAAAACAGGCTCATGTCTTCACCTAATTCCTATAATGATTACCAACGCCCCGAGGCGCCACCGCCGCCGAAGCTCCCGCCGCCACCGCGGAAACCACCGCCGCCGCCGCCGCTTCTTAAGATGCGGCTAATTTTGGGATCTTCACAATAAATGCCGCGCGCGTTCATGAAGGTGCGAAACCGTGGGGAGTACGAGAGTATCTCGAATATAAAGATCAAGAGACCAACTACAAGGACGAGAAATCCAAACAGAGGTGCGACAAACCCCTTCATTACCTCTTCAGGAATGAGAGGCTCCTCTTTTACCTCGGCGACCTCGGTCTCCTCCAGCCCCACGGCCGACGCGAGCGCGGAGGCGGCACGGAAGATCCCGGCGCCATAGTCGCTGTTACGAAACGCTGGCGTGAGCTGATCGCGGATTATCCGCGCCGCGCGCACGTCCGGGATCTCGCCCTCGAGCCCGTAGCCCACCTCGATGCGCATCTCGCGATCTTCGCTCGCCACGAGCAGCAAGACGCCGTTGTCCTTGCCTTGCTCGCCGAGCTTCCACGCCTCGGCCACGCGCATGGAGAAGCCTTCTATCGATTCTCCCTTGAGGCTCGGGACGGTGAGCACCGCGATCTGTACCCCCGTCTTATGCTCGATCTCCGCCAAAAGCTGCTCGATGCGCTCGCGCCAATCACTGTCGATCATGTCCGCGAGATCATTCACTCGCCCCTCCAGGGGAGGGACCTTCAAGGCTGAAGCGGAGCACGCGGCGAGGAGAGCCGCTAGGGCGAGCGCAAGCTTGTGCGATCTGTTTATCACAATGCCACCTCCGGCGGGTTGGCGA
>CAYXQW010000192.1:0-5914 GCA_964466695.1 uncultured Bdellovibrionales bacterium | reverse complement strand
AGGTGCTTCTTGGCTCGCGTCTTGGACAACGAAGAGTTAGACTTCGACTTCTCGGAGGAAGAGCAGACCGAGATCGCGCGGCGCATGAACGAAAAGATAGCAGAGCTGAAAAAACGATGGGATCTGAATCATGGTGCTACCTCGCCTAAACCTTGATGTACCAAAGACGATCACGCCGTCGCTCCCTCGAAGCGCCAGCGTCCCGAGCGAAGCCCCCGCAGGAGCGCCGAGCGCTCCGGCCGAGGACCAGCTCACAGACACAAGGACGGCGCGCGGCGAGCAAAAGCCCGCCCTGCCGACAGACCTCGCCGAGGGCGCGCGCCCCAAGGGGACCAAGAGCCTCGCGCGCCGCGCCGATCGCGCGGTGTTGCGCAAAGAGCTCACGGTCACCTTCGCCCCCGCAGAGCTCGAGCGCCTCTCGTTCTCCAAGGGCAAAGCCATCATCGATCCCGACCTCGATGGCGCAGGTGGAGTCTCCGATCGGGAGCTCGGGCTCGCCGTCGTCATGGCGCTCGAGCTCGCTACTCGCCTCGAGGGCGAGCACGTGCTCAGCGTCGACAAGAAGGGTCGGCTCGTGCTCCAGGCCGCAGACGCGACCCGCGCCTGTCCGTTCGTCCTCGCGGCCATCCCCGCCGGCGCCGCGCCGAGCGACGACCTCGACCTCGCCGCCATCCGCCAGAGCTTCGAGGCCCACAAGCTCATCGCCAAAGATGGGATGGGCACGAAGGAGTGGCGCAAGAGCAAGATCGCGCTCGACACAGATCGCGACGGCAGGGTGAGCGCGGGCGAGCTTGCGCACGGGGTGCGCCTGGCGTTGCGGGTGATGGACTTGCGCCCGGGCGACGAGTACGTCACCGTCGACGGCGCGGGGAACCTGCTCATCGCCAAGCACGACGCCTCGCTGCCGAGCGAGGAGCAGCCGGCCATGCTCTTGCCGCTGCTCGACGGCGAGCCCCCGCCCGAGATCACGGACACCGCGGCGCTGCGGCAGGCCTACGAGGCGCTCCTCTTTGAGGCCAAGCTCGAGCAGACCAAGAAGGGCTTCTGGCGCAACTACGAGCAGGCTCAAAGAGATCTGGCCGCGGGCAAGACCGAGAGCGCCATGCTGCTCTTCGACAAGGCCGAGAGGTACGCGCAAAAGCTACCCGAACCGCTCGCCGTCGAGTGCCGCCTGCAGCTACGGATCGCGCGCGCGGCCGGCTACTACGGCGCGCGCGACCTCGAAGGCGGCGACGCGCAGCTCGCGCTGCTCAAGCAGGAGGCCCTCGCGGCTGGGCGCTTCGACGCGATCGCGCCCACCTACGCCAAGCTCGAGGCCTTCGCCAAAAAGCTCGAAAAGACGAGCGCCCTGCGAGGTGCCCTCGGCGCCGCCGACGAGGCCCTCGCGCAGGCCGCAGAGGCGAAGCCCGGGAGCGCCGAGCAAAGAGAGGCGGGCGCCGCGGCGCTCGCGAGCGTCGAGGGCGCGCTCGCGCAGGCCAAGCGACTCCCAGGGGCGGACGCGAGCTTGATCGCGGCCATCACCTACAAGCAGGCGATGGCCGAGCTTTTTAGCGGCAACGCGGACGCGGCGGCGGCGATCTTCGCCGGCCTTACGAGCAAGGGCACAGTCGAGCTCCGCGCCGCCGCGAGCGTGATGCTCGTCGAGGCCTTTCGCCAGGCCGGCAAGACCAAGGAGGCCGTGCTCGCCGCGAAGAAGTTCTACGAGGGGACAGAGGGCGCGGCCCGCGCCGATGCCCTGCGCCTCTACCTGCGCACGCTCGCAACGGCCGGGCGCGACACCGAGGCGAAGGTGGTGCTCAAGGACCTGGTGAAGGACGGCTCGCCGCCGGAGCGCGCCCTCGCCCGGCTCCTGTTCGCCGAGCTCGCGCTGCGGCAAAACGACGTCCCCGCGGCCAGCGCGAGCTTACGCGCCATCACCTCGGACCCCGAGGCCCAAGTCGAGCTCAAAGAGCAAGCGCGCGCGCTCAGGCTCGCGATCGACGCGAGCTATCTTAGCGCCATCGAGCAGGTCTACGACCACAACATCTCGCGCCTTGAGAGCGAGAAGGAGCGGCGCCTCGAGCCCTCGGGCTTGAGCCTGCTAAATCCGGTCACCTTCGGCAACTTCGTGCTCGAGGGCATCGCCCCCGACCTCGGGCATTACGGCAACGCGCTCGATCAATACGAGGCCGTCCACGATCGCTGCACCGGCGAGCGCTGGGCCGTGCGCGAGCTCACTAAAAGGCTCCCGCGCCTGCCCTCGCCGCACAGCTTTACGAGCCTCTGCAAGATGAGCCGCAAAGAGCGCGAGCAGCTCCTCGTGGGCGCGCCGGTGAACATCCCTCGGGAGGTCTTGCCCGCACTGCATCGCGTCCTCGATCAGAACCCCGACGCCAAGCTCCTCGCCGCCGGCGATCACGAGATCGGCCATTACGGGCGTGAGCCTTACGTCGATACGAGCTTCATGCTCGACGGGCTCGAGCTCGGCATGAAGTGGGTCGGCGAGGTCACGGTGGAGGCGCGCGCCTACGACGAGCAGCTCAAGAAATCGCGTGGCCTCATCGATCGCGCCGTAGGTTACAGCTCGGCGGCGGTGCTCGACGCCGTGAGCATGAGCAACGACTGCATCAAGACGAGCTTTCATGACGCCAAGTCCTTTTGGGCCGAGGTGGCGGCCGAGAGCGACAGCGGCGTGGTCAAGGGCGCGGCCTTTACGGCCTTCGCCTTGGCCAACACCGGAGATCTCCTCTCGGTCGCGGCCACCGCTCCCCTCACCCTCGCCGACTACCGCGCCACCCTCGACATGCGCACGGGCGCCGCGGTCGACACCTTCTATCTCTTGATCACCGCCGGGGTGGCCAAGGGCATCAAGGGCGTACACGCGCCGCGCTGGCTCGCGCAAAACCCGGTGGTGGTGTGGAGCGGCGGCCTGGCCAAGGCGGCGGAGCGAGGCTTCGCGGCGAGCGCGGCCGGCCGCGGCATAAACGGCCTCGAGGGGTCTTTGGCCAAGAGCGCCTTCGGGGTCGGCATGGACCGCGGCATGCAAGCGCTCGGGAGGTTGGCGCGGCTAGAGGTCAAAGACCTGCCAGAGCTCGTGCGGCGCATGGCGCGCCGGCCGAAGATGCACACCTACGCCCCGGGGAGCCCGGCCGCCAAGTTGACCGAGCTCTTCGATCGTCCGCTCCCGGCCGAGACCCGGGCGGCGCTCAACGCGCGCCTGGCTGAGCTCGACGCGCGCTGGCGACAGCTCCAAGCCTCGATGAGCGACAAGGAGCTCACGGCGATGCGCGGTCGTCTCCTCGAGCAGGGCAAGACGGCGAGCGGCACCTTGAAGTCGGGTCATGGCCACGCCGCGGACAGGGCCTTGGCCAACCAGAACTGGGACGACGCGATAACCAAGCTCGATCAATGGACCAAGGCCAAGGAGCCCTTCACCATGGAGCGTTTGCGCGAGCTCAACGAGACGCTCACGCGCGGCATGGACCTGCAAGGCATGGGCCCTGTCGGGGGCCAGGTGCGCGGCAAGATCGTCGACGCTACGGGCCAGCCGCTGACTATGAACAAACAATACGTGCTGGGCGGCAACTCGCCCGCCAAGCTCTACGCCATGCCGGAGGACGTCTCGAATTTGCTCGACGACTTCTTCTCCTGGTACCAGGCGGCGGAGGCCTCGGGCATGCACCCCATCGAGCTCGCGGCGCGCTCCTACGAGCGGCTGGTGAGCATCCATCCCTTCATGGACGCCAATGGCCGCACCTGTCGCCTCGCCATGGAATACATCTTGGGCCGCCACGGGTACCCGCCGGCCGTGATGCTGGGGGAGAACGTCAACGTGGCCGTCTTCGCCTTGCTCGGGGAGAATAACCTCATCGCCGGCGCCTCCATCTCGAAGCTCGAGGCCGGCCTCAACGAATCCTTACGCCTCGCCACGGCGATCAAGTGACCATCATGACGCTTTCGGAACGCGAGCTCGAGTTTATACGCGAGAGCTCGGCCATCGAGGACATCACCAACATCGACTATCGTATGCGCGCTCGCGAGGCCGAGGACCAAGGCCACGTCGGGGCGTGGCTCATCATCAAGCGCCTCGCGCGCGAGGGCGAGCCGCTCACGCTCTCGGCGCTCGAGCGCGCTCAGGGCCTCCTGCTCGAGGAGCAACGACGCTTCGGGCACCCGGTGCCACGAGGTGGCGCGGGAGTTATACGCAGCCCCAAAAACGGTATCGACGTGAGGGTGGGCGGCCACATCGCCCCGAGCTTCACCGAGGTGCCTGCTCTGATAGAGGCTTGGCTGCACGACTACAACGCGGCGCGAGCGCCGCTCGCCCACGTGGCCCGCTCTGACTACGAGCTCGTCATGACGCTCGGCGCGCTCTTCCAGCGCTTCGAGGCGTTGCACCCCTTCGCCGACGGCAACGGCCGCGTGGGGCGCATGTTGCTCAACGGCTTGTGCACGATGGCCGCGGTGCCCGTGATCATCGTCCGCGCCGACGAGCGTCCGGCCTTCTACCCGGCGCACAGGAGCAAGAGGGCCATGCAGCGCTTCATGGCGGACAAGCTCCGCGAGGCGATATCGTGCTTCACCTGCGCGGGCGGAGTCATGAGCCGCGTCCACACGGGCATGAACTCCGACCGCTACCGCTGCGAGAGCTGCGGGGCGGAGGTCGTGGCAGAGTGGCACGCGCTCATACCCATCTACGAGGACCAAAACCCGAACCACAAAGAGGAGCTCTAACGAGCCATGCTTGTCCCCATCATCATGTCTGTCTTGTTGCTCGCGGCCCTCGCGACCTTCGCCGCCCTCGTCATCCCGCGCTTCCTGGTGCTCTTGCGCTTGCGGCGCGACGGCCACCTCGAGCGGCCGCTCGCGCGGCTCGGCGGCGTCTTCAAGTTCGCCCTCGGCCAGTGGCGCATGCCGCGAGACCCCATCGCCGGCCTCGCGCACATCACCATCTTCGGCGGCTTCCTCGCAGTCTCCGTCGCCACCATCACTCACTTCGCACAGGCCTACGCGCCCGGCTGGCGCTTCCCGGGCCTCACGGGCCGCGCCGGCGATTACTACCTGCTCATCAAGGATGTCTTCGAGATCCTCGTGCTGCTCGGCGTGACCTACGGCCTGTGGCGAAGGCTCGCGCCGACCCCGAGCCGCGTCGGCCGCTCGTTCGAGGGCGTGTTCGTCCTCGTCATGATCTTCTTGCTCATGGTGACCGACTTCTTGGTAGCCGGCGGCGAGCTCGCCGCGCGCGGCGCCTCGGGCCTACCGTTCAACCCCGCCGGGCACGTGGTGGCGCTGTGGCTCGGCGGCCTCTCACCCGCGACCGGCCACCTCGTGGCCCAAAGCTCGTGGTGGCTGCACTGCGTCTTGATCCTCGTCTTCTTGAACTTCCTCCCCCTCGGCAAACACTTCCACGTCATCACCTCGTTCTTCAACGTCTACGCGCGGACCCTCACCCCGTACGGCAAGGTCAAAAAGCTCGACCTCGAGAACACCGAGAAGTTCGGCGTCGCCACGAGCGCCGACCTCACCTGGCAGATGGCGCTCAACACCTACTCCTGCACCGAGTGCGGCCGCTGCAACGTCTATTGCCCGACCGACCTCACCCACAAGCCGCTCTCGCATCGCCAGATGAACCTCGACTTGAAGGCCGCGCTCGCGCGCGACCGCGCCACCATCATCGCGGGCGACCCGGCCAAGCTCGAGGGCCTCACCCCGCTCGTCGGCGACGCCATCAGCGAGGACACGATCTGGGCCTGCACCACCTGCGGCTCGTGCGAGACCGAGTGCCCGGTGCTCATCGAGCAGACGCCGCGCATCATCGAGCTCCGCCAGCACAAGGTGCTCATGGAGGGCGAGGTCGCGCCCGAGCTCGCGCGCGTCTTTAAGGGGATGGAGCAAAACGCCAACCCCTGGGGCCTCGGCTCCGACCAGCGCGACG
>CAYXQW010000191.1:0-5942 GCA_964466695.1 uncultured Bdellovibrionales bacterium | reverse complement strand
GTTCATGTGCGAGGACCGAATGCTATTTGTAGTTACCAGAAACAAGTCTCTCTAGCTTAGCACGCTCGGGGGAGTCTTGGTAATCATCGCCAGCCGAGCTCAGATCGACGGGGTGAGCAGCACCTCGCGGGGCTTGGCGCCGTCGGCGCGGCCTACGATCCCCTCGCTCTCCATGCGCTCGACGAGCCGCGCGGCGCGGTTGTAGCCGATGCGCAGGCGCCTTTGGATCATGGAGATCGAGGCCTGGCGCGTCTCGGTGACGATGGCGATGGCTTGCCTGTAGGCCTCGTCTTCGACCTCGTCGCTCGGGGCGCCCTCGCCATCGGTCTCGGCCTCTGGGCGCGGCTGCAGGATGGACTCGTCGTACTCGGGGACGCCCTGCTCCTTCCAGAAGCCCACCGTGCGCGCGATCTCCTCCTCGGAGACGTAGGCGCCGTGGACGCGCACGATGCCGCCCGCCCCCGGAGAGAGGAAGAGCATGTCGCCGCGGCCGAGCAGGTGCTCGGCGCCGTTGCTGTCCAAGATGGTGCGGGAGTCGTGCCTCGATGCCACCTGGAACGAGATCCGCGTCGGGAAGTTGGCCTTGATGACGCCGGTGATGACGTCGACCGAGGGGCGCTGGGTGGCGAGGATCAGGTGGATACCGGCGGCGCGCGCCATCTGCGCGAGCCGCATGATCGAGGCCTCGACGTCGCGCGAGGCCACCATCATGAGGTCGGCGAGCTCGTCGACGATCACCATGAGGTACGGCATGAGCTCGAGCGCGCGGGGCTCTTCGCCCTCGTTCTTCGCGGGCAGCGTCAGCTTCTCGCCGCGCGCTATGGCCGCGCGGATGTTCTTGTTGTAGCCGTCGATGCCGCGCACCCCGGTCTCGCTTAAGAGCTGATATCGCCGCTCCATCTCCTCCACGGCCCAGCGCAAAGCGAGGGCGGCCTTCTTGGGGTCGGTCACCACGGGCAAGAGCAGGTGCGGCACGCCGTCGTACACCGAGAGCTCGAGCATCTTCGGGTCGACCATGATCATGCGCACCTCGTCCGGGGTCGAGCGGAAGAGCACGCTCATGATCATGGTGTTGATGCTCACGCTCTTGCCGGCGCCCGTCGCCCCCGCGACGAGCAGGTGGGGCATGCGGGTGAGGTCGGTGACGTACGCTCCGCCCTCGATGTCCTTGCCGACGGCGAGCGCGAGCGGGCTCTTTGCGCCCTTGAACGTGTCGTGGGCGATGATCTCCTTCAAGAAGACGGTCTCGCGCACCTCGTTCGGGATCTCGATGCCCACGGCGCCCTTGCCCGGGATGGGCGCCACGATGCGCACGCGGAAGGCCTCCATGCTCATGGCGAGGTCGTCGGCGAGGGAGGCGATCTTCGAGAGCTTGATGCCCGGGGCGGGCACGTATTCGTACATCGTCACCACGGGGCCGGGGCGGATCTCGCGGATGTGCCCCTCGATGCCGTAGTCCTTGAGCGTCTTGGTGAGCCGCAGCGCGTTCTCGCGGAGCTTTTGCGGATCCACGGGTGCGCGCACCGTGGCCTCGAAGTCGAGCAGGGCGGGCGATGGCAGCGTGTAGGTGTGCTCGCCCGCCTTCTTGCGCGGCCCCTCGCGGTCGGCGGCGGCGATGGCGTCGGCGTTGAGGTCGTGGCGGACGTCCACGATCTGCGGCTCTGAGGTCTTCGAGCGCTTGAGCACGCGCTTGGGCGTATCTGGTGACGGAGGAGGCGCGGCGGGCGCCAGCTCCTCGGGCGCCGGCCGCGGCTCTGCGAGGTCCGGCAGGGCCGCGACTACGGGCACGGCGAGCTCCTCCGGCTCCTTCGCCTCTCGCGCCGCGCGATCCTCCGCCAAGAAATCCGGCAGCGCGCCGAGCTCGAACTCCTCCTCGGCTACGAGGTCGATGGTGTCGTCGAGCGCGGGCAGGGGAGAGCGCTCCTCCCTCGTCGCGCGGCGGCGCGCGCTCTTCGCCTCGCGCTCGGCTCTCTGCTCGGCCGCGGCGGCCGCCTTGGCGCGCACCTCACAGAGGCGTTGCCGCGCCTCCTCGCGCTCGCTCTCTGGCGAGGGCGCGACCTCGGGCTCGTCGTATCCCTGCGCCTCGCGTTCGTCCTCGAGCTCCAAGCGCCGCTCGCGGAGCCGGCGGCGGTGCTCGCTCATGCCCGCGAGGGCGAGCCGCCCGCGCGTGAAGGCTTTGCGCACGAGGCAAAGGCTCTGCTTGCCGAGGCCGGCGATGATGCCATCTACGAGGAGCGTCAAAGAGACGAGCAGTGAGGCGCTCGTAACCACGAGCGCGCCGAGCATGGCGAGCTCTTCGCGCAAGAGGTCGCCGAGCAGCGCTCCGAGCAGGCCCCCGGGCGAGTAGGGCCAGGCGCCGTTCGGGGTCACGAGGTGAGTGAGGGTGCCGACGGTGACGACCGTGAGCAAAAGGCCGAAGAGCTCACGGGCCCCCGGGGTGATGCGCCGGGCGGTGAGGGCGCGAAAGCCCGCGAGGATGAGCGCCACACCGAGCGCGTAGGCGCCGATGCCGAGCATCTGGAGCAAGAGGTCCGACCAGTAGGCCCCGGCCGGGCCGATCCAGTTCTTCACCACCGAGGAGCCGCTCGCGTTCAAGGAGGCGTCACCCGCGTGATAACTCAAGAGCGAGAGGATGGTGAGCACGCCGAGGCAGCCGAGGATCACCGCCAGCACCTCGTGCGGCACACGCGGGCGCTGCGCTCTCGGGCGTGACTCTCGCTTGCTCTTTTTGGGCTCACGCCGACGATTAGCCATTGGGCTTGTGCCCCTCCGATCCTAAGGCCAGACACCTCGACCGGCGGCTGAAATCACAACTGCTGCCGAGCGCGCAATAGCGCCAAGTTATGGCCAAAGCCCAAGAAAATCAAAAAAACTCCCACCCGCGATTGACACTGCTTCATGGGGAATTCTATATGGCCTGCCACGAGGCGAGGTGCATGAAGATCTATCGACGAGTTATCCCGAAAATCGCCAAAGATGTGATCCGCTCGCTCTTGGCGAATCGCGCTATCGAGGTGGAAGACGGTCACAGGGACGAGGCCGAGCTCGATGTCGCCGGCGTCATCGTCGAATACATGGACAGCCTCAAGCACGACGCCCAGGAGGCCTTGCAGAAGCACAACCTCTCGCCCGAGATGCTCGGCCGCGTCAAGCAGAGCATCGCCGAGAGTCGCCACGTCGTCACCGGCGAGGGCGCGCTCGAGCACGTGATCGAGCGGGTGATCGCCGGCCTCTTCGACTCGAAGCACATCGAGGAGATCTTCGTCGAGGACAACGAGCTTACGCTCCTCGTACGCGCGGCGATCCAGAAGTACCTCGGGGTGGACGAAGAGCTCGACCGCGAGGTGCGCGGCCGCCTGAAGAACCTGCGCGAGGGCACCGCCGAGTGGGAGGTCGAGTATGCTCGCCTCATCGAGCTCATGCGCGGCGTCAAGGCCTGATCACCTAAAGTATCCGTAGACATCGAGGTAGAGCGTGATGGCATTGGTTCATTCTGCGCTTATTCCTGTAGCGACCTCGACCTCCCCCGCGTCTTCGTCGCCGAGGGTAATGATAACGCCGTTGCCGACGATCGCAGGGCCAGAAGGGAAGTTGAGGAGCGAGGTGCCGGTCTCCTCGACGCCGGTCGGGCGGAGATCGAGGTGCGCCCAAGCGTTACTGACGTACCCATATGAGATCGCGACGTGGGCGGCGACGGCGCGGGCCTCGTTGGGGATGGCCGAGGCTTGTGTGCACTGAGAGCCTGTGCCCTCGGTGCCCTTGAGCGTGAGCTTGCGGTCGCCGGGGATAGGCCCTTGGAAGCGCCGGCACGGCGGGATGGGGTAGTAGCCGAGCCCCTCTTGAGCGGCGTCGACGAAGTAGCCGCTGGTGTCTATATAGACATACAATGGGCCGGTTTTGTTTTCTTGGTCCCGAGAGGTGGCGTAGACGCGATAATCGTGCGGGCTCTCGCCGACAGGGTCGAGCAGGGTCAAGATCCCGCCGTTCGGCACGGTGCTGTCTTGCGGAAAGTGCACCACGGGCGGGCAGGATGCGGCCGTGGCGTTGCCGGCGCCGCAGATCCTTAGAGCTCCGGGCCAGGGTGTACGTCTCTCCCCGTGCACCACCACGTTGAACGCGATCGCAGCTATGCCGTTTGGTGGGATGGTCTTGGTGCCTTGCGCGCGGAAGGCATACTCGGTCTGGGCATTGATGACACGTCCCTCCTCCAGGAGGATGCGCACGGGGGTGATCGGCACGTAGCGCTTGCCCCCTTCCAGGCCCGCCGCGGCGAAGTACCCGGAGACAGACAGCGCGACGCTGCACGGTAGGGGCGAGGTGAGCGAGATCGTCCCGTCTTGTGCGAGCTCGAGGATGCCGTTGCTCGCGCGCCAGTCGCCCGCCGGGAAGTTCAGGATGCTCACGATTGGAAAAGTCCCCGCGCTTCCCGGGACCAAGTGCGCGGTCGTGTCTCCCTGCGCGGCGATGGTGACGGCCACGGCGTGGGCTTCTGCGGGCAAGCCGCAACTTTCGCGGAGGTCGCCGGTGCTCACTACGTCGCCGCCGTCCTGGATCTGGAGAGGGATCGCCTCGCACGGGGTTGTGAGCGGATGATACGAGAGGTTCTCGTCCACGAAACAGGCGCCGCCCGGGGAGGTGTCGCATGGCTCGGGCTCGGGCAGCTCGTGCTCGCAGCCGTTGCCCGGGTCTAGGTCCAGGTCCGCAAAGCCGGGCTCGCAGGCGACGTAGCCGCACGCCAGCAGCCGCGTTTGTGGATCGACGCCGCAGGTGTGGGCTCGGCGTTCAGGATGCGCCCCTCGGCGGCGCAGTCGTCGTCGCAGGCGCCGCAGGAGCGAAGCTCGCCGAGTAAGCAGGCGTCGGTGCGGCAGCCGCTCCAGAGCCCGTCTTCGCCGCAGACCATGCAGCCGCCGTCCTTCGTGCAGGTGATCGCGTCGTCCTCGCAGGGCAGGAGGGCCCCTTCGGAGGGGCAGGGGAGCCCGGCGGCGAGCGAGGGACAGCGGCTCGGGTCTTGGCAGTTAGGGGAGATAAAGCGCGCGCAGCGGAGGTCTTGGTTACAGACATATCCCGTGAGACAGAGGTGACCGGGGTCGCGGAAGTCGCAGGGCATCCCCGCGAGGGAGAAAGCCTCACGGCGGCAGGAGGCGCCAAACGACAAGAGCAGAGAGAATATCAAAGCTTGATGCGAACGACTTATCATTGATCCAACCTTCGCGGGCCCTTACCCCAAAATATAGCAGGCGCGCGCGAGGTTGCCTACGACGACACGACGCGAGAGATTTGCGCGTGGCCCCATTGCGCTCGAGCCGACTTTCGAGGGACACTCACCCGTGCGCTATGTCTAGAGTGATAGGTATCGATCTTGGGACTACTTACTCGTGCGTGGCCGTCATGGAAGGCGGCACGCCGCGGGTCTTGCCGAGCCGCACCGGGCAGAACACGACGCCCTCGGTGGTGGCGGTCACCGAGAGCGGCAAGCGCCTGGTCGGGCACCTGGCGAAGCGGCAGGTCATCACCAACCCCATCAACACCATCGCGGGCGTCAAGCGCCTGATCGGTCGTCGCTTCGGCTCGGCGGACATACAGCGGGCCATCGAGCTCGTCTCCTACGAGTGCGTCGAGGGGCCGCACGGCGACGTGCGCGTGATCCTCGGCGGCGTAACCCACTCCATCCCCGAGATCTCCTCGATGGTCTTGCAGGAGATGCGCCTCATGGCGGAGAAGGCGCTCGGCGAGGAGGTCGCGGAGGCCGTCGTCACGGTGCCCGCGTACTTCAACGATAATCAGCGGCAAGCCACCAAGGACGCGGGGCGCATCGCCGGGCTCTCGGTCTTGCGCATCATCAACGAGCCGACGGCGGCCGCGCTCGCTTATGGCTTCGGGCGGGAGCTCGAGCAGAAGGTCGCGATCTACGATCTCGGCGGCGGCACGTTCGACATCTCGGT
>CAYXQW010000190.1:0-5948 GCA_964466695.1 uncultured Bdellovibrionales bacterium | reverse complement strand
AGAGCCCGACCGCATGGGCGCGCTCGCGCGCAACCGCGGCCACGATCTCGTCGCTCGGCACCATGATACCGAGGTCGACCACGCGATAGCCGTTGCAGGCGAGCACCACGCCGACGATGTTCTTGCCGATGTCGTGCACGTCGCCTTTGACCGTGGCGAGCACGATGGTCCCTTGCGATGAGGCGCCGTCGCTGCGCTCCAAAAACGGCGTGAGACCTGCGACCGCCTTCTTCATCACGCGCGCGCTCTTGACCACCTGCGGCAAGAACATCTTGCCTTCGCCGAAGAGCTCGCCCACCCGGTTCATCCCGGCCATGAGCGGCCCCTCGATGACGGCGACAGGCGAGCCGAGGGCGAGGCGCGCCTCCTCGACGTCGGCTTCGATGTAGGCGTCGTCGCCCTGGACGAGCGCGTAGAGGAGCCGCGCGCCGACGTCCCCCTGGCGCCACGCTTCGTCGCGCGCCGCGCCGAGGCTCTCGCAGGCATAGCTCTTGGCGAAGGAGATCAAGCGCTCGGTGGCGTCTTGGCGCCGGTTTAAGATCACATCCTCGAGGCGCTCGCGCAGCTCTTCTGGGATGTCGTCGTAGACTATGAGCTCGGCCGCGTTGACGATGCCGAGGTCGAGGCCGGCCTTGACCGCGTGGTAGAGGAAGACCGAGTTGAACGCCTCGCGCACGGCGGCGTTGCCGCGGAGCGCGAAGGACACGTTGGAGATGCCGCCGCTCACCTTGGACTTCGGGAAGCGTCGTTTGAGCTCGCGCACGGCCTCGAGGAAGTCGACGCCGTAGGCCTCGTGCTCCTCCATGCCGGTCGCGAGCGTGAGCACGTTGGGGTCGAAGATGATGTCCTCCTCGGGGAAGCCGACCTCCTCGGTGAGGACGCGGTGGGCGCGGCTCGAGATCTCGAGCCGCCGCGGGACCGTCGTCGCCTGACCGTGCTCGTCGCAAGCCATCACCACCACCGCGGCGCCGTACCGGCGCACGAGCGCGGCCTGCTCTGCGAGCTTTTTCTCGCCCTCTTTGAGCGAGAGCGAGTTGACGACGCCCTTGCCCTGCAAGCACATGAGCCCCGCCTCGAGCACGCGAAAGTCGGAGCTGTCGATCATCACGGGGAGCTTCGCCACCGCCGGCTCGGCGCCGAGGTGGAGGAGGAAGCGGCGCATCTCCTCGGGCGCGTCCAAGAGCCCGTCGTCCATGTTGACGTCGATGATGTTCGCGCCGCGCTCGACCTGCTCGCGGGCGACGGCGAGCGCCGCGTCGTAGTCGCCCGTGCGGATGAGGCGCGCGAACTTCCGTGAGCCCGCGACGTTCGTCCGCTCGCCCACCACCACGAAGTTGGTCTCGGCGGTGACGCTCAAAGCCTCGAGGCCCGACAGTCGCAACACGGACGACCCGGCCGGCCGCCGACGCGGCGAGACGCCCCGCACGGCCTCAGCGATGGCGCGGATGTGCGCGGGCGTAGTGCCGCAGCAGCCGCCCACGATGTTGACGAGCCCCTCGCGCGCGAAGCTTCCGAGCACCTCGGCCACGTGCGCGGGCGTCTCGTCGTACTGCCCGAGCGCGTTTGGCAAGCCGGCGTTCGGGAGGCAGCTCGTGTAACCCTCGACGAGGCGCGAGAGCTCCTCGAGGTAGGGCCGCATCGCCAGAGGTCCGGTGGAGCAGTTGAGGCCGACCGCGAATGGCCGGCAGTGCGCGATCGAGGTGTAGAACGCCTCCATCGTCTGCCCCGAGAGCGTGCGGCCGCTCTTGTCGCCCACGGTCACGGAGACGAGCACGGGGACGCGCTCGTCGCGTTCGCGAAAGACCTCCTCGATAGCGAACAAGGCGGCCTTCAGGTTGAGCGTGTCGAACACCGTCTCGGGCAAGAGCACATCGACGCCGCCCTCGAGCAAGCCGCGCACCTGCTCGGCGTAGGCCAAGGAGAGCTCCGTAAAGCTCGTCGAGCGGGAGCCCGGCTGCGCGACGTCGGTGGGCAAGGAGGCGGCGCGGCTCGTCGGGCCCAAGGAGCCCGCGACGAAGCGGCGGCGGGACGGATCGCGGTTCATGGCCTCGTCGGCCGCGCGCCTCGCTGCCCGCGCGGCCTCGCGATTGATGCGGCGCACGTGGTCTTCGAGCCCGTAGTCGGCGAGCGAGAGGGCGTTCGCGTTGAAGGTGTTGGTCTCGACGAGATCCGCGCCCGCCTCGAAGTAGGCCGCGTGCAAAGACGCGAGGAAGTCCGGGCGCGTGAGCGCGAGCACGTCGTGACAGCCTTTGAGGTCACGCGGGTGCGCGGCGAGCTCTTCGCCGCGATAGTCGCTCTCCTTGAGATCGTAGCTCTGGATGAGCATCCCCATCGAGCCGTCGGTCACGAGCACTCTCGCCGACAAGATCTCGAAGAGCGCCTGCTCGATTTGCCTCCCTCGAAAGGAGGGGTTTGGTGCGTGCGAAGCCGTCATGTCTGACCCATTAGCTACTCGGAACGAAGACTGCCAACGGTTCACGAAATTAAGATAACCTTCAAGCTCGACTTCCATGTAGATTTTCGCGGTGCCCAGAGCACCTCGTTTCGAACCTCATCAGGGAGCCCTTCATGTCTTCGATACAACCCGTAAATGTAGGTTACACCGCGCCCACGTCGACGACGAGTGGCCCGCAGGGGAGGGTCGACGCCGCGATCGGTAAGATCAACAGCCTCAGCGACGCCATCGCTGGGCTCAGCGAAGCGCTCGCGCTCATCCGCAGCGCGCTCATAGAGCTCGAGCTCGAGCTCGCGAACCTCGAGGCCCCGCGCGCCTCCGACTACAAGAAGACCGAGACGCGCACCGAGGGCTCGCCGCCGAAGACCGTGACCGTCGTCGTCCTCGACAACGCCGCCTTCAACGCGGCGATGTCTACTTACCTGTCCAAGCTGCGCGACCTGCAGGGCAAGGTCACGCAAAAGCGCTCCGAGCTTGCGACCAAGGAAGGGGAGCTCGCGCAAAAGCAGAAGGATCTCGCGGACGCCAAGACGGAGCTCGCCGCCGCGCAAAGCGACCTGCAAGGGGCACAAAACCGCGACTATCGTGAGATCATCGAGGCGCAAAGGCGCTACGACGAGGCCATGCGGAAGGCCGACGAGGCCAGCCGCGCCGCGCTCGAGGCGCAAGCCCAGGCGCAGAAGGCGCAAGACGATCTAGCTCTCGTCGAGCAGGCGCTCTCCGAGGCGATGAGCGCGGCTCTCGAGCTCGGAGGCATTCCGCCCGAGGAGGCAGAGGAGTTCTTGGCCGAGGAGCCGTTGTCGTTCGTGCTGCCGCCCGAGACCGACGAGGCGGCCCTCGCGGCCTTCGAGGAGGCGAGCGGTAAGGCGATCGATAACTCTTATCAGGCGATAAAGAGCGCCTGCGATCACCTGCCGCAGCAATGCGGCGACAAGGTCTTGCCGCCGCGCACCGCGCTCGACCAGGCCGATCTGCTCGAGCTTACGCCGCGGCTCGCGAGCGTGGAGGACGGCGTCACGGCGGCGGAGAGCGGGCTGCTCTTGGATCTTGCGGGTCGCGCCGATGAAGCGCCCCTCACCACCGCGGAGCTCGCGAAGATCATCGACACCTGGCGCGCCGCCGGGTTTAGCGAGGAGACCTTGCGCGCGGCGGTCAATCAGGTCTTGCCGCCGCAGAGCTATACGGGCATGACGCCCGAGGATCTCGCGTCGGCGCAGGATGTGATGATGAACGCCGCGAATGATCCGCAGGCGCTCGCCGACTGGTTCGCGGCCCACCCCGATTCCGCGACGCAGGCGCAGATGTTCGATCTCATGACGCAATATGGCGCCACGGCCCTCTTGCTCGACAGGTGCGGGTGCCTCGGCGAGGAGAGCAAGCAGATGCTCGCCGACGCGCTCGAGGTCTCTTACGTCAGCGGCTCGCTCTCGAACGAGGAGTGGGCGAGCATCGTTACGCCCTCGGGGTCGCCCGTAGAGCTCCACTTGGGCCTCGCCGAGATCGTGGGGATGACGGGCAACACCGCCATCATCGAGACCTACGTGCAAAAGGAGATGGAGGTCATCGCGAGCACCGCCGGCACCAACATGGACAACGGCTATCGCTGGCCGGCGGTGGCCATCGCGCTCGCGGGTCTGCCGCCCGAGGATTTTCAAAGCTACCTCGCGAGCAACCCCGAGCAGGTGAAAGCCATGATGGCGGGCATCCGCTACGCCGACCAGTTCCATGGCACCGCCGGGCAGAACGCCATCGCGGCGTTGCTCGATACGGCGAGCGAGCTGCCCTTATCGAAGGAGACTTTGGCGCTGTTTGCCTCGGCTATCCCGCACATCGGCGACAACATCGTGCTCCGCGACGCGGCGTCGCGCTTCTACATCGCCCACGGGGACGAGATCCTCGTCGCCTGGTCGCGCGCCGAGCCCGGCGTCGCCGATGGCGAGGAGCTCGGGACGGGGATCATGGGCGGTCCCTTCGGATCGCGCGAGGAGTACAAGGCCGCCATGGTCGCGGCCTGGAGCGAGTCGGGCGATGCCATCAGCATAGGCGCCGGCGAGCAGGCGCTGCTCGCGTCGTTCTTCGCCCAGACGTTGTTCTCCGACCCGGCCTTCGCGAGCCAGGAGGCCTTGCAGAACAAGGTGGGCGAGCAGCTCGAGGTCATGTTCGAGATCTTGTGCGAGCACGGCGAGGGTGACGTCCCGCCGGGGATCGCGGGTCTTGCCTCGACCATGGGGAGCTTCATCGGCTGCGTCGAGCAGGGCTTTTTGCTCGCGGTCGACAAGCTCGAGGAGGAGAACGAATCCATCGATCACGCGGTGGACTTCGTGATCACCTTGGGTGGCTTCCTCGCCGAGGCCACGGGGGGCGGCCCCGTCAAGTTTCTCGGAGAGGCGGTAGACAAGTTCGAGAGCTTGAGCGACGACGGGCTCAAGGACGCGATCAAGAAGGCCTTGCACAAGAAGGCCGACGACCCGCGCGCCGCCGCGCCGTTCTATTTCCTGTATCGCGATTACCTGCCGCGCGGCGAGATCGCCACGAGCTTCGACACGAGCCGCGGCGCCACGTATGACAACAAGCTCTACCTCGGTGCGGACGCCGAGCCTTGAGCCGCGCGCTGCTCGAAGAGCGCTTCGGCGTGGGTGGCGAGGTGGTGGTCGCCGCCGCGCCCGGCCGGGTAAACCTCATCGGAGAGCACACCGACTATAACGACGGCTTCGTTTTGTCGATGGCCATCGAGCTTACGACGACCATCGCCGCGCGGCGGCGAGGTGACGGGATGGTCGCGGCCTACGCCGCCGACCTCGACGAACGCGCGAGCTTCGCGCTCGCGACGCCTATCGCCAAAGCTCCTTTAGGGCACTTTAGCAACTACCTCCGCGGCGTGCTCGCGGTCATGCAGGAGGAGGGCCTCGCCATAGGCGGCGTCGAGCTGGTCATCGAGAGCGAGGTGCCGCTCGGCGCCGGCTTGAGCTCCTCGGCCGCGCTCGAGGTCGCCTTCGCGTTGTGCTTAGGCGAGCTCTTCGGGCACGGGCTCTCGGCGCTTTGCCTCGCCGAGCTTTGCGTGCGGGCCGAGCACGAGTTTGTCGGGACCAAGTGCGGGATCATGGATCAGCTCGCCTCGCTGCTCGGCGAGGTCGATCACGCGCTATACCTCGATTGCCGCACGCACTCTTACGAGCAGATCCCGCTCGCGCTCGCCGCGCATCGCCTGGTCATCTGCGACAGCGGCATCGAGCGCAGCCTCGCGGCCTCGGGCTACAACTCGCGGCGCGCCGAGTGCGAAGAGAGCGTGCGCCTCTTGCGGCGACGCTTCCCAAACATCACGGCCTTGCGGGACGTATCTTGCGAGCAGCTCGCAGAAGGCGCGGCCGAGCTCTCGCCTCTGCTCTTGCGCCGCTGCCGCCACGTCATCACCGAGAACGAGCGCACGCGCACGAGCGCCCAGGCCTTGAAGGCGCGCGACCTCGAAGTATTCGGGCGCCTCATGAACGCCTCG
>CAYXQW010000189.1:0-5960 GCA_964466695.1 uncultured Bdellovibrionales bacterium | reverse complement strand
GACCCCGTCCTCGCCAAGCTCAACCCCGGCGTTACCCTCCCGAAGAAGCCCGTCACGGTGGTCTTTCGCTCCGACGGCAGCGGCACCACCGCCGTCTTCACCGAGTACCTGGCCGCGGTGAGCCCCGCCTGGAAGGAGAAGGTCGGCGCGGGCAAGAGCGTGCGCTTTCCGAGCGGGCTCGGCGCCAAGGGCAACGAGGGCGTCGCGGGCCAAGTGCGCACGAGCCCAGGCGCCATAGGCTACGTCGAGCTCGCGTACGCAAAGCAGACCGGCCTCGCCTACGCCCTCCTGCAAAACCGAGCCGGCGAGTTCGTCGAGCCCACCGCGGAGGCGATAAGCGCCGCCGCCGCGGACCTGAGATTGCCAGACGACCTGCGCGTCTCCATCGTCGATGCTCCGGGCAAGGCCGCCTACCCCATCGCCGCGTTCACCTACATCCTCGCCTACGAGGAGCAAGACGACGAGAAGAAGGGCCGCGCCCTGGCCGAGTTCCTCTTGTGGGCGGTGCACGACGGCCAGGCCTTCGGCAAGCCGCTGCACTACGCGCCGCTGCCGCCCGCGGTCATCACCAAGGTCGAAGCCGCGCTCGGGCGCCTGCGCCATGGCGGTAAAGCGCTGCTCGGCAAGAAGTGATGTCGGCCTCGGAGGGTAAAGCGATGAGACCGACGCTCGGGGAGCGCCTGTTCTTCGGCGAGGTCAACCGCGGTGACCGGGTCTTTCGGCTCGTCACCGCGGGCTTCGCCCTCGTCATCATCTTGATGCTCGGGGCCATGGCCATCCAGATAACGCACGCATCCGCGCCCGCCCTCGCGCACTTCGGGTTCGGCTTTGTCACGAGCACCGCGTGGGACCCGGTGCGCGAGGAGTACGGCGCCCTGCCCTTCATCTACGGCACGGTCGTCTCGTCGCTGCTCGCGCTCGCGATAAGCGTGCCGCTCGCGCTCGGCATCGCCATCTACCTCTCGGAGCTCGCCCCGAAGGCGCTCGGCTCCATGCTCGGCTTCGTCGTCGAGCTTCTGGCGGCCATACCGAGCGTGGTCTTCGGGCTCTGGGGGGTGTTCGTCATGGCGCCGTGGCTGCGCGACGACATCGAGCCCTACCTCCTCATGCTGCCGTTCTGCGAGGGCCCCGCGCGCGGGTTCGACCTGCTCGCCGGCGGCCTCATCCTCGCCATCATGATCCTGCCCACCATCACCTCGGTGAGCCGCGACGTCATGCGCGCCGTGCCCAAGAACTTCCGTGAGGGCGCCCTGGCTCTCGGCGCCACGAGCTTCGAGACGGTGCGGGTAGCCGTGCTCCCCGTAGCCCGCTCGGGCATCGTGGGCGCCATCATCCTCGGGCTCGGCCGCGCGCTCGGCGAGACCATGGCCGTCACCATGGTGATCGGCAACCGCGCCGAGATCTCCACCTCCATCTTGAGCCCGGCCTACACCATGGCCAGCGTCATCGCCAACGAGTACGCCGAGGCTACGACCGACCTCCACCTCTCGGCGCTCTCGGCGATCGCGCTCTTGCTCTTCGCCGTCACGGTCTGCTT
Source organism: uncultured Bdellovibrionales bacterium (assembly GCA_964466695.1). GTDB lineage: Bacteria > Myxococcota > XYA12-FULL-58-9 > XYA12-FULL-58-9 > JAFGEK01 > CAYXQW01. Next base: position 4,423 of record CAYXQW010000189.1, on the reverse strand, counting down.
GAACGCCATCGCGCGACTGCTCGTCTGGCGCGTCGCCCGCCTGCCCGGCGCGCACAAAGCGAAGGCCTCGAAATGAACAGCTATCGTCGCCGTCACGCCCTCGACATCCTCGCGCGGCTCGCCTGCGTGGTCGCGCTCGGCGTCGCTCTGGTGCCGCTCTTCTCCGTCCTCGGCTACATCACGGCCAAAGGCATAGGGGGCTTGAGCTTGAGCTTCTTCACCGAGCTGCCGAAGCCCGTCGGCGAAGAGGGAGGCGGCTTCAGTAACGCCATCGCCGGCACCTTCGTGCTCGTCGGCATCGCCGGCCTTATCAGCATCCCCATCGGCGTCCTCGCCGGGGTCTATCTCTCCGAGAGCGGCAACACGCCCCTCGCCAAGACCATTCGCTTCGCGGCCGACGTCATGTCGGGCGTGCCCTCGATCACCGTCGGCGTCTTCGCCTACACGCTCTTCGTGCTCAGCATGCAGAGCTTCTCGGCGCTCGCGGGCGGGTTCGCGCTCAGCGTCATCATGCTGCCCACCGTGACCCGCACCGCCGAGGAGCTCATCAAGCTCGTCCCCGACTCGCTGCGCGAGGCCGGCCTCGCGCTCGGGGTGCCCCGCTGGCGCGTCACCTTGCGCGTGATCTTGCGCACGGGCGCCCCGGGCATCGCCACCGGCGTCATGCTCGCCATCGCCCGCGCCGCCGGCGAGACAGCGCCCTTGCTCTTCACCGCGCTCAACAACCGCTTCTGGTCCTTAAGCCTCACCAAGCCCATCGCCTCGCTGCCGGTGCAGATCTACACCTACGCCGTCTCCCCCTTCGAAGACTGGCACAACCAGGCCTGGACCGCGGCGTTCGTGCTGGTCGTGCTCGTCCTCGTGCTCAACATCAGCGCCCGCCTCGTAATCCGCCAAAAAGGAGGAGAGAGATGAGCACCACCATGGAGGCAAAGAAGCTCAGCGCCTGGTTCGGCGAGACCGAGGCCATCAAGAGCATCTCTTTGCCCATCGACAAAAACCGCGTCACCGCCATCATCGGCCCGTCCGGCTGCGGAAAGTCCACCTTCATTCGCTGCCTAAATCGCATGCACGAGGTGGTCGCGCGCACGCGCGTGCGCGGCGAGGTGCTGCTCGACGGCGTCAACATCTACGACCGGGGGATAGACCCCGTGTTGATCCGCCGCCGCGTGGGCATGGTCTTCCAGAGACCCAACCCCTTCCCCACCATGTCCATACGCGACAACGTGCTCGCGGGCCTGCGCCTAAACAAGCTCCCGCTCGGCAACGCCGATGACAACGTAGAGAAGGCCTTGACGCAGGCCGCGCTTTGGTCCGAGGTCAGAGACATCCTCGACCGTTCGGGCATGAGCCTCTCGGGCGGACAGCAGCAAAGATTGTGCATCGCCCGCGCGCTCGCGCTTGCGCCCGAGGTGCTGCTCATGGACGAGCCCTGCTCGGCGCTCGACCCCATCGCCACGGCCAAGATCGAGGAGCTGATCCACGAGCTCGGCGCGCGCTACACCATCGTCGTCGTCACCCACAACATGCAGCAGGCCGCGCGCATCTCGCACCGCACCGCCTTCTTCTATATGGGTGAGCTCATCGAGCATCAGGACACCGACACCCTCTTCACCAAGCCGAGAGACAAGCGCACCGAGGACTACATCACCGGCCGCTTCGGTTGAGCTTAAGGAGCAGCGAAATCATGCGCCTACACACGGATCGAGAGTACGAGCGCGAGCTCTCTGCCTTACGCGAGCAGCTCCTCGTCATGGGGGCCAAGGTCGAGGACATGCTGGCGCGCTCCATGCAAGCGCTCGTCGGCAAGGACACGGCGCTCGCCCACCGCCAGATCGAGCGCGACCGCGAGATCGACGCCCTCGAGGTGGCGATCGACGAGCACTGCCTGCACATCCTCGCCAAGCGTCAGCCCGTGGCCTCCGACCTTCGGTTCATCACCATGGCGCTCAAGATCGTCACCGACCTCGAGCGCATCGGCGACCTCGGCGTCAACATCTGCGAGCGCGCCATCGAGCTTTGCGCCGAGCCTCCCTTGAAGCCTTACATCGATCTCCCCAGGATGGCCGAGGCGGTGGAGGCCATGGTCCGCGACGCGCTCGACGCCTTCGTAGTCATGGACGCCGAGCGCGCGAAGCAGGTCATCGACCGCGACCACATGGTAGACGCCTACTACGGCCAGGTGTTTCGCGAGCTTCTGACCTACATGATGGCGGACGCCGGCGCGATCAACCGCGCCATCAAGCTCCAGGCCATCGCCAAGTACCTCGAGCGGGCCGGCGACCACGCCACGAACCTCGCCGAGATGGTGATCTTCATGGCCCGCGGCAAGGACATCCGTCACCAGGGCAACAAGAAGCTCATAAAGACCAAGCCGCACGGGGTCCTCTTTCTGTGCGTACAAAACGCCGCGCGCAGCCAAATCGCCGAGGCGCTCGCGCGCCAGATCTTCCCGAACGGCGTGAGGATCTGGAGCGCCGGCTCCGCGCCCGCCGCGAGCATAGATCCGCGCGCCGTGCTCGTCATCGAGGAGATCGGCATCGACATGGCGCGAGCCAAGCCGAAGCGCCTCGAGGACATCCCCCTCGGCGACATCGACACGGTCATCACCTTGTGCGCCGACGAGAGCTGCCCGCTCCTCCCCGAGGTGGCGCACCGCGAGGCGTGGGCCATGCCCGACCCCGCGGCCACGACCGGGAGCGAGGAGGAGATCTTGCGAGCCTTTCGGCGCACCCGCGACGAGCTGCGCCTCAAGCTCGAGGAGCTCGTCCAGCGCTTCGGCGATGAATCTTTGCCGCCGACGAGAGATACCTAAAACCCGCTCGCGGCCACGCGCGCGAGGGCGGCGAGAGGTCGCCAGAACACGCCGAGCGCGAGGGTCGGCACCGCGAGCAGCACCGCCAAGACCGCGGGCGACGTGGCCACGCCGATCACGACAGCGCCGCTCGGCGAGGCCTCGAGGTACATGGCCTTGATGATGCGCGCGTAGAAGTAGAGCGAGATCACGGCGTTCAAAACGCCGGCGACGGCGAGCGCTACGTACCAAAAGCCGCCGTGCTCGATGAGCGCCGCGAAGACATAGAGCTTGCCGATAAAGCCGGCCGTGGGCGGCAGGCCGGCGAGCGAGACCAAGAACACTGTCATCGAGAGCGCGAGGAGCGGCGCGCGCGCGCCGAGCCCGCGATACGCGGCGATGTCCTCGCCTCCCCCCGCGCGATCGACGGCCGCCACCACGGCGAAGGCGCCGAGGTTCATGACGACGTACACCGCGAGGTAGACCGCGACCGCGCCCACGCCGCGCTCGCCCCCGACCGTAACGCCCAAGAGCAGGTAGCCGGCGTGCGCGATGCTCGAGTAGGCGAGCAGGCGCTTGATGTTGTCTTGCCAGATGGCGACGAGGTTGCCCATGAACATGGTGGCCGTGGCCATGACCCCGAGGAGCAGCACATAGGCCGGAGCCTCGCCCATAGCCGCTGGCCAGAGCGTGCCCCCGAAGCGCAAGAGCACCGCGAAGCCCGCCACCTTCGGCCCCACCGAGAGGAGGGCCGTAAACGGCGTGGGCGCGCCCTCGTAGACGTCGGGGCACCACATGTGAAACGGTACCGCGGCCACCTTGAAGCCGAAGCCCGCGAGCACCAGCACCGCGGCGAAGAGCAGCGCGAGGCCGTTGGCGGGCAAGACGCCCACCCCAGAGGACAAGGCCAGCGCCACACCGTCGAGGGAGAGCTGCCCGGTGAGGCCATAGAAGAGAGAGAAGCCAAAGAGCATGACGGCCGAGGCGACCCCGCCGAACAGCACGTACTTGAGGCCGGCCTCGGTCGAGCGCCCGCCGCGGTCGTCGAAGCCCGCGAGCAGGTATGAAGAGAGGCTCACCGCCTCGAGCGCGACGTAGATCATGAGCAGGTGGCTCGCGCTCGCGAGCAGACACATGCCGAGCGCGAGCAAGAGCAGAAGGCCGTGGTACTCGACCCGTCGCCGCGCGGGCAGCGCGGGGCTCGCGAGGCCCAAGATCACCGCGAGGCCCGTGGCCGAGAGCACGAGGGCGCGCGCGACGAGCGCGAGGCCATCGTGCGCGAGGAGCCCTCCAAACGAGGCGACGCGCGCGAACGAGTCGTTGAACCACAGCTCCGCGGCGACGACGACGAGCGCCACCGCCAAACCCGCGAGGGTGAGCGCGGGCACGACGAGCCGCGACAAGGAGCTGCGCGGTCGCACGATCATCTCGAAGAGCAAGACCGCGACCAAGGTCGCGACGAGGACGAGCTCGGGCACGAGGTACATCAAGCTTTCGAGCATGGTCTGTGGTCCTCCTCTTTAGAGCCCGGCGAGGAGCGTCGCTCTTTGCGCGAGCGGCAAAACGAGCGCGTGCAGAGAGCTGCTCATGAGATCGAGCACCGGCATGGGGTAGAAGCCCAAGATCACC
>CAYXQW010000188.1:4504-5970 GCA_964466695.1 uncultured Bdellovibrionales bacterium | reverse complement strand
GGAATACGAGACCAAGCCGTTTCAGCTCGCCACCTTGTTCGGCAAGATAGAGTCGTTGCTCGCCAAAAAGCGCGCCGGGCAAGTCTAGTACTTGCCTCGCCCTTCGGTGAGCAGGACCCTGACGAGCTCGCTGCGCGAGCCGACCGCGAGCTTGCGAAAGATAGAGATGAGCTGGTTGTGTACGGTGGCCGCGGATTTGCCGCAGGCTAGCGCTATCTGCGCGTTGGTCAAGCCGAGCGCGACGTACTGCGCGATCTCCAGCTCCCGCAAAGTGAGCCGCCCGAGTTCCACGGCGCCAAGGTCTGAGCCCAAGAGGTTCAGGGAGTTCCGGTTCGGTCGCCACAGATAGTTCTCCCCCAAAGAGATGACCGCCTGCAAAGACCGCGCGGCGAGGGCGTCCTTATCGGAGAAGCAGCGCCTACGGCGCGGGCGCATCATGGTGAGCACGGAGGTGCGGTCTTTGCTTACGATTATCGGCAACCCCAATAAGAACCTCATGCCGCACGGGCGGACGATATCTTCATATACGGTCAGGAGACACCCTGTGCGCGGGTCATGGATGCAGATATCGCCGAGCAGATACCCTCCGCGCGCGAGGAGCTGAAGCTCACCCCAATATGCACTCCAATTGTGGCAGTATGCGTCCCAGTCCTTGTGTTGGAACGACCCGACAATGACCGGCTCGTTATCTTGCTGAGGATTCGTTATCTGGCAGAGGCTCGCGCTCTCGCAGCCGATGATCTTGTCCAATCTGCAAAGCGCCTCTAACCTGAAGGCCCTCAAGCTCATGCTCGGCGACGTCGCGGCTTCCGCGAGCTCTGCGACTTGGGAGTGCATGGTGCGCCCGCGTCTTGGCCTCGGTTTGGGCTCGGGATGCCGAGCTCCCTGTTGGTGCGACCGTTGAACTCCTCGAGCGAGGCTTCGCCGTAGACGCGGACGCCCTTGTATACCCCCTCCATTCTCACCTTGGGCTCGTACCAACCTGCCCAGAGGAACGCGGTCTTGAAGACCTCCTGCTGCGGCACGTCTACGGTGAAGACGAGGTCGACCCCGCGTGAAGGAGCGGTGACCCGAGCTTTGGTGGCGTAGGTATATCCAGTGATGGGGGAGACATAGGTCTCGAGCGGAGTGACTTCCCACTCTCCTGTGCCGAGCTTGGTGACCTGGCAGGAGGGAGGAGCCCCGACCTCGTGCCAGTCGTGCGTCACGTTCGAGAGATCGCTCGCATTGCGGATATCGAAGCCGAGGATCGTCGTCCCGCTGTGCTTGCAAAGCTTCTTCTTGCCGGCGGCGTTGAGGCAGCCTTCGATAGTGATCGTGAAGTGGTACTCGGTCTGCGTTGTATGAAGACCGCGGCCGGCATGACGAAGCCCGCGGCCTGACTCGATGCGCCGCCGCCCAAGGGGTGGAGATCCCACTCGAAGAGCGCAAACATCGACTCGAGGGCGCCCCAGCCGTACTCTTCG
>CAYXQW010000188.1:229-4494 GCA_964466695.1 uncultured Bdellovibrionales bacterium | reverse complement strand
CGTCCCAGTTCACCTTGGCCGGATCGCCGTTCCACAGGTTGGGAGAGTGGAGCCCCTCATCGACGGAGATGTCGATGTTCGCCGATGACGGGGTGGGGTCGAAAAGGCACAGATTGGCCTTGTCGGAGGCCCACCCGGATGTGGAGGCCAGTAACACCGTTGCCGCGAATGCCAGTCTTAGATGTCTCATCGTCTGCCTGCCTTGTTTGTGGGGTATGACCCCCGAGAGCTTCATCCGTTTAAGCTTGGCCCGAGAGCTGCGGCCTGACAATGAACCGTTTGGTTCATGGGCCTCGCGATAGTCACTGGCGAGACTGGCGCCGAGGAGCTAGATTCTCGAGGTGAGCGCAAACCCGCCATTATTGAGCTGCAAGCAGTGCGCCGAGATCTTGCCGGATATCGTCGATGGCACGGCCAGCGCGGAGCTCATCCGGCGCGTCCTTTGGCAAACCGAGCAGAGAGCGCGGTGCAAGGCGTGCTACGAGTCCTATCTCATGAGCATCAAGCTCGCGCGCCACGCCTTCATCGATCAAGAGCCCGAGGGGCTCTACGAGAGCCTGCGGACCTTTTTGCACGCGCGCGTGGGCGAGGACTTCGGCTCAGGCTTGCGTTAAGGCCTCGAACCCGGCGGCCAGGCGATCGAGGCTCGTCTCGAGGTGCTCGACCATCACCTTGGTCGACGCGAGCACGGGCATGAAGTTGGTGTCGCCGCCCCAGCGCGGCACGATGTGGTAGTGCATGTGGTCGGCGATCCCGGCGCCCGCTACCTTGCCGAGGTTCATGCCGACGTTGATCCCCTCCGGGCAGTAGGTGGCCTTGACCACTTCGATGGCCAGCCTGAGCTCCTCGTGCAGATCGACGAACGCCTCCTGGCTGAGCGCCGACAGGTCGGCGACGTGCGCGCGCGGGACCACCAGTACGTGCCCGGAGTTGTAGGGGTACTTGTTCATGATGCAAAAGGATTGTGCGCTGCGGTGCGCGATGAGGTTTCGTCGATCGCAAGAAGCCGGGGCCGCCGGGAGCTCGCAAAATACGCAAGCCTTGGGCTTCTTCGCGTCGATGAACTCCATGCGCCAGGGCGCCCATAAAGGCTGTTCCACGATACCTCCGGTTGTTCTTGCGAGGTTGTAGAGCTAACAGCACCGTCTCTCGCTCGCAAGTTGTACCCCCGCCTTGACGCGCGCGCCCGCGCGCTCGTACAAGGCCAAAGAGCTGTTTTTCGTCCACCATCTCCAGAAAACGGAGCACAGAAGGCCATGGGTTTCGAGCTCGATGAGGGTAAGTTCAAAGCGACGCTCGGCGGCAAGCAGGTGCGCCTCTACACCTTGAGCGACCGCGCGGGCAGCATAGTTGCGAAGATCACCAACTATGGCGCCACCATGGTTCAGCTCAAAGTCCCAGACAGAGACGGTCGTCCGGGAGACGTGATCCTCGGCTCCGATAACCTCGAGGACCTCGTGGCCATGCGCCTCGCATACGCCGGTGCCGTGGTCGGCCGTTACGCGAACCGCATCGCCGGGGCGCGGTTCGTCCTCGACGGGGTGGAGTATGAGCTCGATTGCAACGAGGCGGCGTTCGGCAACACGTTGCACGGCGGCGCGCGCGGCGCGCACCAGGCGGTCTTCGACGTGGTCGAGTCCACCCAGAGCTTTTTGCGCCTCATGTACGTGTTCGAGGACGGCGAGGAGGGCTTCCCCGGGCGCTGCGAGCTCACCGTCACCTACGCCATCACCGAGGACGCGAGGCTCACCATCGAGTATGCCGCCGCCACCGATAAACGCACCGTCGTCAACTTCACGCAGCACAACTACTGGAACCTCGCCGGGGCCGGGAGCGGCGCGGTGATGGGCCACGAGCTCTATATCAACGCGAGCAAGTATACCCCCATAAACGAGCGCCTGGCTCCGACCGGGGAGCTGCAAGATCTCCATGGTACGCCGCTGGACTTTTCGACATCCAAACCTCTCGGCCGCGACATCGACGCCCGGCACCCGCAGATCGAGCGTTGCCGTGGTTACGACATGAACTATGTGCTCGATAGTGACGGGGACCTCGGCGTCATCGCCGCGCGGCTCTGCGACCCTTCCTCGGGCCGTGTCATGGAGATCTTCACGACCGAGCCGGGCTTGCAGCTCTACTCGGGCAACTTCATCCCTGACGATGGCTCCTTGCGCGGCAAGGACGGCTTGGTCTACGCGCGCCGCGGCGGGGTCTGTCTCGAGACGCAGCACTTCCCGAACTCTCCGAACGAGCCGCGCTTCCCCTCGACCGTCTTGAGCCCGGGCCAAACCTTCGCGTCGACCACCACCCATCGCTTCTCTAAGACGGCGGGTGGGCGGTGATGGGCGGCACGTTATTGGCTCACGCGCGTCGCCTGACCGCGCTCGCAGCTCTCTTCTCTGTCGCGGCGCCGCGTGCTTTCGCGAGCGAGCCTTTGCCTCGCGCGTACACCTCCTGGCCGAAGATCGAGAGCGCCGTCCCCAAGACCGCGGCGCTCGAGGCGAGGATCACCGAGATCATTAGCGGCATGACCTTACCCGAGAAGATAGGTCAGATGACGCAGCCCGAGGCGCCGGCCATCACCCCGGCGGAGGTCAAAAGATACTATATCGGCTCTATCTTGTCGGGGGGTGATGCCTTCCCGAACCGCGACAGGCTGGCCCCGGCGACGGCGTGGATGAGCCTGGCCGATGCCTACTGGGAGGCGGCGATGGCGACCGACGCGCGTGTCAAGATCCCCATCATGTGGGGGATCGACGCGGTGCATGGTCACGCCAAGGTTTACGGCGCTACGGTGTTCCCGCACAACATCGGGCTCGGGGCGACCCGCGACTTCGATCTCGTGCGCCGCATCGGGGCGGCGACGGCGGCGCAGATGCGCGCGACGGGACACGATTGGACCTTCGCTCCTTGCGTGGCGGTGGTCAGAGACGACCGTTGGGGCAGGTCCTACGAGGGCTTCGCCGAGGACCCGCTCCTCGTCAAGAGATACGCCGAGGCCATGGTGGCGGGTCTGCAAGAGCCGCGTCGCGATGGGGGCGATGTCCGCGCGCTCGCCGGCGTCCTCGCTACGGCCAAGCACTACATCGGCGACGGCGGCACGACGCTCGGGATCGACCAAGGGCACAACGACTCCTCGGAGCTTGCGCTCATCAACATCCATGGGCCGGGATACTTTGGGGCGATCGCCGCCGGGGTGCAGACTATCATGGTGTCATTCAATAGTTGGGGCAACCCTCACCATGGTGATCCGCGCGAGAAGCTGCACGGGAGCAAGTATCTCCTCGACGAGGTCTTGAAGACCAAGATAGGGTTCGACGGCGTCCTCGTCTCGGACTGGAACGGCATCGGTCAGGTCGCCGGGTGCTCGAACACGAGGTGCGCCAAGGCCATCAACGCCGGCATCGATGTCTTCATGGTTCCAGGGGAGTGGCGGCGCTTCATCGCCGACACGATAGACCTCGTGCAGCGCGGCGAGGTGAGCATGGCCCGCATCGACGACGCCGTGCGCAGGATCTTGCGCGTCAAGCTCCGCGCCGGCCTGTTCGCGATGCCAAAACCATCGGCGCGGTCGGGCGCGAAGCTCGAGCAGGCGGCGCTCGCGGCCGAGGCGGTGCAAAAGTCCGCGGTTTTGCTCAAGAACAACGGCGCGGTCCTGCCTCTCTCGCGACGGACGCGGATCCTGGTCGTGGGCAAGAGCGCCGACAGCATCGCCAATCAAACCGGGGGCTGGACGCTCTCGTGGCAAGGCGCGGAGAACAAAAACCAGGACTTCCCCGGCAAGAGCACGGTCCTCGAGGGGATCCGCGCCGCCGTCGGCGAAGCGAACGTCGTCTTCAGCCCCGACGGCGAGGGGGTCGAGATCTCAGATTTCGGCGCCGTCATCGCGGTCATCGGTGAGCGACCGTATGCGGAGATGAAGGGCGACATCACCTACCCGCAGACGATTTCGCATGCAGAGCGGCACCCCGAGGACCTCGCGGTCTTACGGCGCATAGGCGGCAAGGGTGTAAAAGTGGTGACGGTGTTTATCTCCGGCCGGCCGCTTTATACGAACGCGGAGCTCAACCTCTCCGACGCCTTCGTGGCTGCGTGGCTTATGGGCACCGAGGGTGGGGCGCTCGCCGAGCTCTTGTTTAGGCGGGCCGCAGGCGAGGTCGACAAGGATTTCACGGGGAAGCTCTCTTTCTCATGGCCGAAAGATCCCTGCCAGTTTTCCATAAATATCGGCGACCGTAACTATCGGCCGTTGTTCCCCTATGGAT
>CAYXQW010000188.1:0-218 GCA_964466695.1 uncultured Bdellovibrionales bacterium | reverse complement strand
CTTGCGGAGTCGAGCGCCGCGCGCTGCTTACGGCCTTGAGGTTGCGCCCGACAGCTTCGCGTAGTATCGCATCTAGTCACACCCGTGACTTGGAGGGCAGATCATGTCGGAAGAAGACGTCAGCAAGGAGCTCGAGCGGCTACGCGCCGAGAACGCGGCCTTGAAGGCCGCCGGTGGCTCGCGACCTGTTTCGATGCGTGTCAGCGAGAAGGGTGGGG
>CAYXQW010000187.1:0-5992 GCA_964466695.1 uncultured Bdellovibrionales bacterium | reverse complement strand
GCGATCGCGCAGTTCGGCAGCGGCTGGGTGTGGCTGGTCCAAGACCAGGGAAAGCTCGCGGTGACTAAGACCGCGAACGCCGAGACCCCGCTCACCTCATCGCAAAAGCCGCTGCTCACCTGCGATGTCTGGGAGCACGCCTACTACCTCGACTATCAAAACCGCCGGCCCGACTTCGTGCAGGCCTTCCTCGACGAGCTCATCAACTGGGAGCTCGTCGCGCAGAACCTCGAGTAGGTGTGTTCCAAACCCGTCGGCAGGCGCTCCCTCACGGTCGCGCTGCTGATGAGCCAGGATCGCAGGTTTGGATCACACCGCGCGGGTCGCGCCGTCGGCGGTGAGTAAGGCGCCGTAGAGCTCGGGGCGGCGATCGCGGAAGAAGCCCCAGGAGGCGCGGTGGCGCGCGATCTCGTCGAGATCGAAGCTCGCCATCGCCACACCATGCTCGGTCCGATCGAGCTCTGCCACCTTGTCGCCGCGGTGATCGGCGATGAAAGAAGAGCCGTAGAACACCTGACCGCCCTCGTCGCCCACCCGGTTCGCCGCCGCCACCGGCACCACGTTGGCGACGGCGTGGCCGATCATCACGCGCTGCCAGGGGTCTTTGGTGTCGAGGTCTTTGTCCTCGGGCTCGGAGCCGATGGCCGTCGGGTAGAGCAAGAGCTCCGCGCCGAGGAGCATCATGGCCCGCGCCGCCTCGGGGAACCATTGATCCCAACAGATCCCGACGCCGAGCTTGCCATAGCGCGTCGCAAAGACACGAAAGCCACTGTCCCCCGGGCGGAAGTAGAACTTCTCCTGATAGCCGGGCCCGTCCGGGATGTGGCTCTTGCGATAGACGCCGAGCACCTCGCCGTCCGCGTCGATCATGGCGATGCTGTTGTAATAGGCCTGCCGAGCGCGCTCGAAGAAAGACACGGGCAACACCACCTCGAGCTCGCGCGCCACCTCGGCGAGCGCAGAAATCGCCGGGTGCTCGCGCGCCGGTTGCGCCTGCGCGAAGCGACCGCTCTCCTGCACGCGGCAAAAGTACGAGCCCTCGAAGAGCTCCGGTAACAACACGACGTTGGCCCCCCCACGCGCCGCCTGCCGCACGAGGTCGACCGCGCGCTCGAGGTTTTTTCCGAGCTCTTCGCCGAAAGACGCCTGCACGACGGCGAGGGTGACGCTGTGGCTCATGTCCTGGGCTCCTGCTGGGTGATGCAGTGGAACGCGCCGCCGCCCTCGAGGATGGTCTTGGCGCTCATCCCCACCGTGCGCCGGTCCTCGAACAAGCCCGCGATGATGCGCACCGCGTCGTCGTCGTGGCGCGCGCCGTAGGTGGGGACGATCACCGTCCGGTTCGCGATGTAGAAGTTCATATAGCTCGCCGGCATGAGCTCGCCCGCGCGGCTTCGTACGCGCCCCGGTGAGGGCACCGTGACCACGCGCAAAGCTCGACCCTCGGCGTCCTTGGCTTTTCCGAGCGCCCGCGCGATCTCGCGCAAGACGCGGTCGTTGGGATCGTCGTTGTCGCTCGGCTCCATGCAGACCACCACGCCCTCCCGCACGAAGCGCGCGAGGGTGTCGATGTGCCCGTCGGTGTGGTCGTTTTGCAGCCCCTCGTCGAGCCACACCACGCGCCGTACCCCGAGCGCCTCACCGAGCTGCCGCTCGAGCTCCTGCTCGCTCAAGCCCGGGTTGCGATTCACGTTTTGCAAGCACTGCCGCGTGGTCAGGCAGGTGCCCGCGCCATCGACCTCCACCGCGCCGCCCTCGAGGACGAGCTTCGAGGAGAAGCCCTTGACCGCCGCGGCTTCGGTGATGCGCCGCGCGACGTCTTCGTCGTGCGGCAAGACGTACTTTCCCCCCCAGCCATTGAAGCGAAACCGCACGGAGCCAAGCTCGCCGCGCGCGTTCTTCAAGAACAAAGGCGCGATGTCGCGGAGCCAGATATCGCCGTAGGGGATGCGATGAAAATCCACCGGCAGGCCTATGAGCGCCGCCGCGGCCTCGTCGCAAGCCGCCTCGTCCGTGACGAGCACCCGCAAGCGCTCACCAAGGGCTATGGAGCGACAGAGACCGACAAGCTCGCGCTGAGCTTCGGGCAGAGCCTCGAGCCAGAGCTCGCGCGCCGCAGGCCAGGCGAGCCAGGTGCCAGCGTGCCGGCCCCACTCGGGAGGCATGGCGTAGCCGTGCTCACGACAGGTGGCGCGCAACGACGAGCTCTAATCGACAAACGCCTTGAGCGGCCGCGCGTGCGAGGGGTGGCGGAGCTTGCTCAAGGCCTTGGCCTCGATCTGCCGGATGCGCTCGCGCGTGACCGCGAACTTGCCCGCGATCTGCTCGAGGGTGAGCTCGCTGTCCTCGTTGATACCGAAGCGCAAGCTCAACACCGCCTGCTCGCGCGGCGTCAGGCTCTGCATGTGCTCGCGGGCGTGCGCGGCGAGCTCGGTGGACATGGCGCCCTTGGTCGGCAGCTCCGCCTTCTCGTTGGGGATGAAGTCGCCCAAGGTGGCGTCCTTGTCGTCGCCCACCGGGGTCTCGAGGAACACGGTCTTGGTCGCCGAGGCCATGACCTCCTCGACGCGGTCGAGCGGCACGTTGAGCTTCTCGGCGATCTCGTCGGGGCTCGGATCGCGACCGAGCACGTGCGTCAGGTAGCGCGTGGTGCGGGCGATCTTGTTGAGCGCCTCGGTGCGATGCACCGGCAAGCGGATCGTGCGGCCCTGGTCGGCGAGCGCGCGCACCATGGCCTGCCGGATCCACCAGTTGGCGTAAGTCGAGAAGCGATAGCCGCGGCGAAACTCGAACTTCTCCGCCGCGCGCATGAGCCCGATGTTGCCCTCCTGGATGAGGTCTAGGAGCTGCAAGCCTCGGTTCGTGTACTTTCGGGCCACGAACACCACCTGCTTTAGGTGCGACTCGACGAGCTCGGCGCGGGCGCGGCTCGCCTTGGTCTGGCCACGGTGGATGTGCGCGCAGGTGCTGCGCAGCTTCTCGATGGACATATCCACCGACTCGGCGATGCGCTTGCGCGTGGCCTGCGTCGCCTTGAGCAGGTCGTCGATCTCCGAGATCGCCTGCGGCTTGAGCCCGAGCTTGCGCGCAAGCGCGATCGAGCTCGTGTGCGACTTCCTGGCGTCGCGCAGCATCTTCTCGAGCTCAGGCTCGGTGATGCGGAGGCGCTTTAGCAAGCGGCGGATCTCGGCCTCCGAGGCGTCGAGCTTGTTGAGCAACGACTGCAAGCGCTCGATCACCTGATAGGCCTCGTCACGGTCGGGCGGCGCCGCGGACTTCTTGCCCTTGGGCATGGCGCCGCTCACCACCACCGCGTCGATGACCTCCTGCTCGGCGAGCTCGATGCGCTTGGCGGCGGCCACCTCGTCGTCACGGTTCATCTGCGGCGCGGCGGCCACGCGGCGCAGATAGAGCCGCAAGGCGTCGGCCGACTCACGCGAGATCGAGACGCTCGCGGCGACCTTGGGGAGGGCGCCGTCGGCGGAGAGCTTCTGCTCGGCGCGCGAGGTCGGCTTCGCGACGCGCGCGGCCTTGGTGCGCTTGGCGGCAGGCGCTTGCTTGCCGCTGCCGGAGCCGACGTTTACGAGGCACGCTGAAATATCGTCCTGATTCCTCATCTTTTTACTCACATGCTTCGCTTTTGGCGAAGCGTCCTCGTCGCCGCCTTCCTAAGGAAGGAAGGCCGCGCCGTTTTTGTGCTACCCTCGAAAGCGCGAGCGCGTTGCAAGCGTGGCTACTCTCGTTAGATAGCGCCTCGTGAGCTATGACCGACGCTCACGGACCCACCCGCGGCCGGTCTAGCCCATCCTTGGCAGGCTATGGTGATGGGCATTAATGAGACCGATGTCAATGCCGAAATACCGTCCGCCGCGGCGTTTGATGCGCTATCGAGATGGTGTCTCTGGCCAAGAGTCAGACGTGACGCGCGAAATCTCTAATCAACCCCACGTCTTTATAAAGGAGACAGCAGGTGACAAACAGGGTACCTTTTTTTGCCGCCAGCGCGATCTTTTTTTGCTTTTTTCGTGCCAAAGGCCAGTTCTGGAGGTCGCGGGGCACTTGGCACATATAGAGGAAGAATAGCGCGCGCTCGGATAGCGGTTCTTTTGCATCCTCAAGCGAGCGAGCGAGGTGATGCGATGCATGATCGATGGCAAAGGCTCGTGCTCTGCTCTTGCATGTGGCTCGGTCTTTTTTTCGCGGCGCCCGCGGGGGCGTCGGCGCTGCGTCTCGTCTCGTTGTCAGAGCTTGCGCGGCGATCGGACTTGATCATCGAAGGCCGCGCGCACGCGTGGCGGAGCTTCTTCGAAGGCGGCCGCATCGTAACCTCGATGCAGCTCGAGGTCGATGAGGTCTGGCATGGGCAGCACGAGCCGGGCGCTATCTTGGAGGTCTTTGTGCTCGGCGGGCGGGTAGGAGATCTCGCGCAGCGGGTAAATGGCATGCCGAGCTTGGCTCTTGGCGAGCGCGTGGTGCTCATGCTCGGCGCCGCGTCGCGCGGCGGGTATCACCCGGTCGAGCTTTGGCAGGGCGTGTTCTACGTCATGGGTGAGGGCGAAGACGCGCTCGTGCGTCGCGACACCGCGGGGGCGAGGGTCGCGGGAGATCCGGCCCTCGCGCGCGCGATGCCGGCGAGACTCTCGGCCTTGCGGGAGGCGGTGAAAAATGCGCTCGCCAAGTGATCGCGCCGCGCTCTTTTGGAGCTTGCTCGCCGGGCTCTGCCTCTGTGTCCCAGAACGCGCGCTCGCGTATCGCTGCGCGCAGGCGATGGATGAAGACGGCCTCGAGACCGGACCGTCGCTGTCTTGGCGGAGCCGCGAGATCCCGTACGCTTTTTATGTCGAGGGGACCTCGCAGATAGAAGGTGAGCTCGAATTCGAGGTGCTCCGCGAGTCGTTCGCCGCCTGGCACCGGATCGAAGGCTGCGCGGAGCCGCTTATGCGCTCCGACATTTCGTTCTACGAGGCGGCGTCGCTCTCGCGCGTGGATCGGATAGGCTACGACTTCTTGCACCCCGAGGAGAACGAGAACCTCGTCATCTTCCGCGACGAGGTCTGGCCGATCGAGGGCGCGCGGAGCGTGCTCGCGCTCACCACCACGACCTACAAGCCGTCGACGGGTGAGATCTTAGACGCCGACATCGAGCTCAACACCGCGAACTTCCGCTTCGGCGTTATAGGCGAGGCGAGCGTGATGGACCTCATGAACACGACCGTCCACGAGGTAGGCCACGTGCTCGGCCTCGGGCACAGCGAGGTCGCAGGCTCAACCATGGAGCCCTACGGCGCGACGGGCGAGACCGAGAAGCGCACGCTCGCCTGCGACGACCGCGACGCCGTCGTCTTCAAATATCCCGAGGCCACCCCGAACGGCTACTGCGCCGACGGCGCTCCTTGCCCCACGGGGTGTCTGCCGCCAGACGAGCTTGCGCGGTCCTTGCAGGTGAGCGTCAAAGGGCACGACTCGGGGATGGGAGGCTGCGGCTGCGCCACGGGCGCGGGAGACGCGCGCGCCGGGCCCCTCGTCTTGGCCGGGCTCATGCTCCTTCGGAGACTCAGCGCGCGACGAGCTCGCCTACACGGATCGTGACCGCCGAGACGTCGGCCGCGTGGTCCGCGGGCAAGATGAGCGCGCGGTTTTGTGTGATGCCCAGCGGGATGGGCCCCGGCGCTTGCCCCGCTTCGAGCGTGAGCGCGAGCTCGAGCAAGGCTGTGCCCGCGCCGAGGTAGAACCGCGCGCCTTGGCTGCCCTTGCTCGCGACGAGCACCTCGAGCGCGCCGCCGTTGCGGCGGGACTCGAGCGTCGCGCCCGAAAGGCCGAGCACGCGCGCGAAGTCTTCGGGGCGCGCGGCGTCGGGAGGCGCCCAGCTCACCTTGCCGCTCGTCGTCGAGATCACGAACGCGAGACCCTGGAGCCCGAGAGGCTCGGTGGTAACGAGCTTTAGGACGAGGAGCCGGTTGGAGCTTGCGTCCTCGTTGACGACGAAGCGGAG
>CAYXQW010000186.1:0-6010 GCA_964466695.1 uncultured Bdellovibrionales bacterium | reverse complement strand
GCTCAAGCTCGCGCGGGCACGGGAGGAGCTCGCGCGAGAGCGATCACGCGAAGACGCCCCGCGCGACCCCGATCTCGTCTCTTAAGAAGAACTCAGCGCCGGCGGCGCGGGATCTTGATGGGCTCGGTGTCGGGCAGATAGCCCGGTAGGGTGGCGTAGAACGCCATGCTCTTCTCGAGGTCGTCGATGCGCACGTGGTCGTTCACCGGGCCCGAGAAGCTCTCCTCCGAGGGGCCGAAGCCGATCGTCGGCACCTTGGCCATGCCCATCGTGTAGACCCCAGCCGTGGAGGCGAGCCAGCGGTCGATGAGCGGCTTCTTCTTGAAGACGCTCTTGTAGGCGCCCTCCGCCGCCGTGATGAGCGGGTGGTTCTCGGGGATGACCCAGGTGGGGAAATACTTCTCGAGCGGCAAACGCAAGCCCCGGTAGCTCGGCTTGTCGTAAGATACGATCTCGATCTTGGCGCGGGTGCCGCGGGCGAGCTCTTTGATCTGCGAGAGCACGCGCTTTATCTGCTCGTTTTGCAGCATGCGGCGGTCGATGGTGATCTTGCACGATTCGGGCAACATGCTCGGGCCGATGGATTCGCACTCGACTTGCGTCACCGCGATGGTGGCCTTGCCCAAGAAGGCGTCGCTCGGGAGGTTCTGGTTGAGCTTGTTCACCCCCTCGATGATCTTGTTCATGCCGTAGATGGCGTTTATGCCCTTCTCGGGCGTGGCGGCGTGCACCGCCTGGCCTCGCAAGGAGACCTGGATCTCGACGCGTCCGCGCTGACCGCGACAGATCCGCATGCCCGTCGGCATCGAGAGCACGACGAAGTGCGGGTAGAGCTTCTCCACGTCGAACAGGGCCTTGTACGCGAGCCCCTCGCAGTCGTCGGATTGGATCGAGCCGATGACGTAGATGCTGCAGTCGCTCGCGAGGTCGAGCTCGCGGATGATGGCGCCGGCGTAGACGATGGACGCGAGGCCGCCCTTGTTGTTGGCCGCGCCGTGACCGTAGATCTTGCCTGCCTTCAAGTCGCCGAGGTACGGGTCGAACCTCCACGAGCTGCGGTCGCCGATGCCGGGGGTGTCGAGGTGCGCGTCGAAGATGATGCGCGTGCGGCCGTCACCGATGCGACCTATGACATTGCCGAACCTGTCGACCTCGGCGTCGGGATAGCCGAGCTTGAGCATCTCGCGCCGCACGTGCGCCGCGATGGCCTCCTCGCCCCTGCTCGGCGAGGCGATGGCGATGAGCTCGCGGGTGAACTCCGCGCAGCGGTTACGTTGCCGTTTGGCGGCGGCAACAATCCGTTCTCGCATCTCATCCATGTGTATTGAATATAGTAGAATCAAAAGGGGGATGACGGCAAATAATTCTCTTTATTTACGGGCGGCGGCCGGCGGGGCGAAGCTCAGAGGATAGGTGAGCGTGACCTCGGCGTCGTAATTCGGCCGCGCGAAGTGGAGCGCGCGCGCGCGCGTGAGCACGCAGCGCATGAGCTCGGCGTCGCCTAAAGAGTCTTCGGCGGCGCGCACGTCGCGCACCGAGCCGTCCTTCGCAATCGTGAGCTCCAAGAGGATCTTGCCCGCGAGCTTTTGGGCGTTGGCCGCGCGGTCGTCGTAGCACTTGCGAAAGTCGGATGCCGCGATGTCGAAGCCGGCGCGGATCTGCTCCTTGGTGAGGAGCCCCACGCGCCGCTCGCCCTGCGGGGGCATAAAGCGCAGGCGCTGGTTGAGCGTCATGGGATTGCCCTTGTATGGGGCGGGGAAGACGAGCCCGCGGGCGACGGCGAGCGCGCAGGTGTCGAAGGACTCCTCGCCGAGGGACTTATGGAGCTTGGCCTCGGTGACCTCGCCGCGCGGGCCGATGATGAGCTGAAAGAGCACGTCGCCGCCGAGGTTCGGGTTTTTGGTGAGGGCGCGGTCGTAGCACTCTCGGATCTTCGGCTCGGCCTCGCGGATCACGGGGTCGGTCTGCTCTTGTGAGAGGCCGGGCGCGCGCGCGCGGGGGTCTTGGTCGCGCGCGATGGCGATGACCGCCTGCAAGATGGCCCTCTTCTCGTCGACCAGGATCGCCCCGACGCCGAGGCGGTTGAACTCGCCGAGGAGGCCCGCCGCGAGCTCGGGCTTGCCCAAGAGCTCGGCGACGAGGCGCGCGGCCTCTTTACCGTGGCCGTACATGATCCGGTAAGCCTCCCCGGCGAGGCCTGCTTTTACGAGCCGCGCGCTGCCCGCGCCCGCGTCGGCTTCTCCGCTCGTTATGAGCTCGGCCTCGCTACGGCAGAAGGTGCGGAGCTGCTCGTCCATCATTATGGGGGCGGCAGCCTTCTTGGCGCGCGCGCGATTTATGGCCCGCGCGATCTCGAGCTCGAAGGTGGCTGCTTTGTCGAGGCCGCCACCGCGGAGAGGCCTGGCGTCGGCGACGAGCGGGAGGGAGGCGACCAGGAGCAGGGCGATCGCGGCTTTCATGGTGGAGAGATCTTATCCCGTAGCTCGGTTGCGCGCGAGCCGCGGTTGTTGCGAACCGCGGGGGTACGGTAGAAGCTTTGGCATGTCATCAAAAGTTCTCGTCACGGGCGGGGCGGGCTTTATCGGCTCCGCCGTAGTCGATGTCTTCCTCGGCGCTGGCTTCGAGGTGGTGGTGATCGACGACCTCTCGAGCGGCAAGCGCCAAAACCTCTCGCCGCGCGCGAAGCTCTACGAGGCCGACATCCGCTCGGAGGCCGCGGTGGCGGCGATCGTCGCCGAGCGGCCCGAGGTCATCTGCCACCACGCGGCGCAGATCGACGTGCGCAAGTCCATGGTAGATCCGCGCTTCGACTGCGACGTGAACCTCGGCGGCCTGCTCAACATCATGCAGGGGGCCGTCGCGGCCGGCTCGGTCGCGCACGTGGTCTTCGCCTCGAGCGGCGGCGCCATGTACGGCGAGACCTCCCATCTCCCCACGCCAGAGACCCACCCGCCGTCGCCGGTCTCTCACTACGGCGCGGCGAAGGCCGCGAGCGAGCTCTACCTCGGCGTCTTCCGCGCGAATCACGGCATCTCGGTCTCGGCGCTGCGCTACGCCAACGTCTACGGCCCGCGCCAGGATC
Organism: uncultured Bdellovibrionales bacterium; assembly: GCA_964466695.1. Taxonomy (GTDB): domain Bacteria; phylum Myxococcota; class XYA12-FULL-58-9; order XYA12-FULL-58-9; family JAFGEK01; genus CAYXQW01. Next base: position 2,928 of record CAYXQW010000186.1, on the reverse strand, counting down.
CGCACGGAGAGGCCGGTGTCGTGGCGATCTTCGCGGGTCGCCTGCTCGCGGCCAAGCCTTGCACCGTCTACGGCGACGGGTCACAGACGCGCGACTACGTCTTCGTGGGCGACGTCGCGCGGGCGAACCTCCTCGCGGTCGAGCGGCGCTACGACGGGGCGCTCAACATCGGCACCGGGGTGGAGACCTGCGTCACCCGGCTCTTGGACGAGGTCGCGCGCGCTGCGGGTGTTACGGCCGAGGTCGTCTTTGGGCCGGCTCGCCCCGGGGAGCAGCAGCGCTCTTGCCTCGACAACACCGCCGCGCGCGCCGCGCTCGGCTTTCTGCCGGAGACTTCGTTTGCGGCCGGGATCGAGCGGACGGTGGCGTGGTTTCGCGGCGCGTGAGCGCGGCGCCGTTGTTGCGTTATCTTACATTGGCCGATACAACCCTCTTTGTAGGTAAGAGAAAAGGGGCTGTGTCATGAAGAAGAGCGTCATCGCATACGCGCTCCTTGCCGTAACCATGATGGTGACCGCAGCTTGTGACAAGCGTGTGGTTACCGAGCTTTCCGAGTGCCAGCGCAACCTCGGCGCGAACGAGGTCTATCTCTCGCGGGCCAAGGCAGATCAGGCGGCGGCGGAGGAGAAGCTGGCCGTGCTCGAGGAGCAGCTCAAGGCCACGCAGGAAGAGCTCGCGAACATCAAGACCTCCGGGGGAGGGGGCGATTTCGGTGTTTCGGCGCTCGACGCCAAAGGTGGGCCGCGCTCGAAGTCCTTGCGCGTGGGCCTGTCGTTGCCGACGCAAGAGGAGCGCTGGACGAAGGACAAGCTGACGATGCTCGCCGAGGCCAAGAAGCGCGGGATCGAGCTGCTCGTGCAGGTGGTCGACAACAACAGCGACGCCGAGCGGCAGATGGCCCAGTGTGACAGCCTGATCGCCAACGGCATCCGCGTGCTCATCATCGCCCCGATCGACGCGGCCGGCTCGGCGGCGATCGTCGACAAGGCGGTGAAGGCGGGGGTGCACGTGATCTCCTACGACCGTCTGGTCACCAACTCGCCGCACACCTTCTATTACCTGTCGTTCGACGGGACGCGGGTCGGCGCCATGCAAGGAGAGTACCTCGCGCGCCGGGTGCGCAAGGGCAACTACATCGTGCTCGCCGGCTCTCCCAAAGACAACAACGCCAAGCTCTTTCGCCAGGGGGCCATGCGCGTGCTCCAGCCCTTGATCAAGCGCGGTGACATCAAGGTCGTCATGGACGAGTACGTCGACGGCTGGCTCCCGAGTGAGGCGAAGCGTTTGTGCGAGCAGGCGCTCGCCGCGACGCCCAACATCGCCGCCGTCTTGGCGCCGAACGACGGCACGGCCGGAGGCTGCATCGAGGCGCTCACGGCCAAGGGGCTCGCGGGCAAGGTCCCCGTCACCGGGCAAGACGCCGAGCTCGCCGCCGCGATCAGGATCTTGCGCGGGACGCAGAGCATGACCGTGTTCAAAGACACCCGCATGCTCGGCAAGAAGGCCATCGAGATGGCCGCGGACCTCATGCGCAGCAAGAAAATCGACACCAAGGGGCGCACCATCAACAACGGCGCGCGGCAGGTACCGTCGGTCTTGCTCGCTCCCTACGTCGTAACCAAAGAGAACCTCGACGACCGGCTCATCAAGACCGGCTACCTCAACAAAGAAGCCGTCTATCGGAAGTGACTCAAGCGGGCACGATCTCGGTGCCCGAGATCACCACCGACATCTTGCCGACGCGGACCTTCACCTGGGCCTTGGTGTCGGTGTCTTGCACGACCCCGATCTTGCCCGAAAACAGGCCCGACATGATGCGCACCTTGTCACCCGCGTTGTAGGCCGTGGCCTGGCGGCGCTTCTCCTTCTTCTCTTCTTGGAGCTGCTTTTGCGCCTCGACGTGATCGTTGTCGCGCGTCCAGGCGATGAAGCGGTAGACGGGCGCGATGGCCTGCACCAAGAGCGCCAAGCGCTCCACCAGAGCCTCGCCTGCGGCGATCGCCTCCTCGCGGGGTAGGGTGTAGCCGAGCTGCCAGGCCGCCTCGTTGTGATCGATGGCGGCGGCTTGCTCCTCGAGGTCGCCGACGTTCGCCGCCGTCACCACGGCCTGCTCGTTGCCAAACCCGACGTGCGCCGCGGACGGCAGGGCGCGCATGAGCTCGAGCAGGCGCTCACGCTCCCAGCCCTTTTGTAGCTTGGCCGCCATGTTGCGCCGGTCGAGCGAGGCGCCGCTCGCCACGTGCAGCCCCACGAAGAGCTCCTCGTGGCGCAGGGTCAACGCGATCGCGGCGTGCTTGTCCTGTGGGGCGATGTTGAGCAGCGCGGTCGCGTCGAGCTTCATTCGCTCGAGGAACCCTGCGAGCGCGGCGCGGGCCGCGGCGTCGCGAAACCAGAAGATCCACTGCGCGTCGACCTTCTTGTGGTTGGCAAGGTTCGGCATCTCGTCCGAGGCGCCGCGCTCGAGCCCCGCGAGCTCTGCCGCGGAGCGTTGCTCGACGCGCTCGCCGAGGCCGACGAGGGCGTCCTTGACGCGCATGCGTGCGAGGTTATGGACATTGCTCGCCCACTTCTCTTGGCTGTAGGCGGCGAAGAACTCCGTGGTCAAACCAGCAAACGGCTTCATGGCATCCTCGGCGCGACGATCTTGTCGCGCCTCGGTTGTTTTCCTGCGCCGCACGAAGCTCGTCAAGCGCTGCCGGCACGAAAAGTGCTCACTGCGGCGCTCGCGTTGGTTGATTCTGATTTCGGGACTTGGGTTCGCCGCAGTGAGAGTTCCGGCGCGCTTCCGCGCGCCTCACGTGGGGGGAGCCGAAAGCTCCCCCCAATCCCCCCCATCGCTACCCGAGCGAGATCAACCCACATGAGCAGTGCTATCACTGCGGCGCTCGCGTTGGTTGATTCTGATTTCGGGACTTGGGTTCGCCGCAG
>CAYXQW010000185.1:0-6020 GCA_964466695.1 uncultured Bdellovibrionales bacterium | reverse complement strand
CGCGGCGACAACCAAACCCCTGCTCGAGAAAGCGCGGTGCATGCCCATTTGCTCCGTTGCCCCGTGTCTCATGAGCGCCTATGGCTCGGGAGACAGTACGTAGATATCGAACCTATCGCTTACGCTCTTTTGCAACCCACCTTCTAAACAGATCTGATTCGAGCCAGACCGCCAGCTCCAACCTTGCTGCGGCGAGCGCACGGCCACATTGGGCAACGCGGCGCCGTTCCGCCGGACGCTGATTTGATCGACGCGCTCGGGCACGACACTGACCTCGAAACAGTTGTTGATGACTACGTTGTTCACGACCCGGTACAGCGTATCATCGTACCGCGCCTGGCAGATGGAGTCGACCAGGACATCGGGCGCGACCCCAGCAGCCTCGCGACGCAGCGCGAGCTCGCGCAAGAAGCTCACGTAGCGCGCCCCCGGGAGCGAGGTGCAGCCGAGCAGCGGCAACGCGGGCGCGTTGCATTGGCTCGGCACCGAGGTGCCGGCCCGTGTCCCACCCTGACCCAAGAGCTCGGTCAGCTTGCAGAAGAACTCGTCGGCGGCGGTGGACAAGCAACCGCACGCGATGCTCGGACCTGCGCCCGAGGCGTAACAGGCGGCTGCCAGAAAGCCGAGCGGTGCCTCCTCGTCGAGCACCCCGGACACGATCGCGGCCGCGCGGATGCGACGCACGTCCCCGCCCTTGAGGGCGACGAGGCGATCGAGGTACTCGGAGACCGGGGTGAGCGCGGGGGGCGGCACCGAGCGCACGACGGCGCCGAACTCGCCGCACAGGGGCTTGTTCGTGCTGACGTTAAACCACCAATCATAGAGACCTGGGGTGCCCGCGTAACACTCCTCGGGCGAGCAGAGGTGGCTCGCCTGATAGGCCTCGGAGTAGGTCTCGCCGGCCGCCGGGCGCCTAAAGACCTCGGGATCCGCGACGCTGCAGTCGTCCTCGTCGGTGACGAAGATCACCACGAGATCGGCGTCTGGGCGGATGAAGCCGGCATTGAGCTCGGCCACCTCGGGCTCGAGACAATCCTGCCCGGTGCTGCATCCTACGGAGCGCACCACGGCCTCGAGCCCTCCCTCGAACCCCGACCCCTGAGGCTTGTGCGGCGTCGCGATGACATCGCAGTCGAGGGCGGTGATAGCCGCCTGGAAGTCGGCGACCCAGGCGTCGCGCCCAGCCTCGCTCGGCCTCCGAAAGATGCGATCGCGGCCCGTGGCGCTCCGCAACCGACCGCCGTCGCAGTCGGTCGCATCGAGGACGGAGTCGCCGTCCGTGTCCTCGTCACGACAGGTGACTGTGCCGCGCAAGAGGCAGCACGATGGCGACGAGCCGCCCGCGTCGCAGTTATAGCTCGGGAGGTTGCACTCGACGTCGGTGGTGATGAGGCCCACCTGGAAGTCGGTGGCGCTCGCGGTCAAGGCATCGAGGAAGAGCCCGATGTTCTCGGCGACCATGCGGCGCTCGTCTTCCATGGTGCCGGAGTTGTCGATGACGAAGAGGATGTCGGTCGGTCGCGTGGTGAGCACCACGGCGCTCGTCTTGGCGATCTCGCTCCGCTGCGGCTCGCGCGCCTCGAAGGGATAACGCTGGCAGGCAAAGCTCGCGCACGAGAACGCGAGTAAGAAAATTGGCAGCCCGACTTTAGCCATCGCGGGCCAGTGTATCGCACACGCGCCGCTCTGCAAATGCGCCGCCGCATGATATTCTCTTTTTGTTCATGCCTAAAGACGACACCTTCCTCAGCGTCACCGTCGGGCCCTTCATCCTCGCGCTCGCCGCACAGAACGTCATAGAGGTGTGTCAAGACGTCGCCATGGCGACGTTCCTGTCACGACCCGAGGGCGACGCCCCCCTGCTTGACCTCTCGGAGCTCTTGCTCGGCGAGCGCCGTGTGGCGCTGCCCTTCGTCGCCGTCGTCGAGAGCGACGCGCACACGGCCGCGTTCGGGGTGGACAAGGTCGGGCACCTGCACCGCGGCGACGCCCACGTCTTCTCGCACATCCCCCCTCTCGGGCTCCTCTGGCCCGAGTTGTTCAGCTTCGCCATGCGTCACGACGACGGGCTCCTGTTCGTCCTCGATCCCGCCGCGCTCATTGCCCGAGCGTTCTCCTTCTAATACAAAGCCCGCCATGCTCATTCACCTCGCGCAATCGCTCCTCGGCGTCTTGCCCTACGTCCATATCCCTGACTTCGGCCCCATCCATCCCTTCGGGGTGCTCGTGGTCATAGGCATCATCGTCGGGGCGAAGATCGCGGGGCGCCGCGCTCGCGCGCTCGGCATCGACAAACAGAGGTTCGAGTCGCTCGTGTTCTGGACGGTGGCGAGCGGCATCGTCATAAGCCACGTCCTCGACACCATCTTTTACTACCCGCACCTGCTCATCAAAGAACCCTGGCAGATCTTCATGATCCACCGCGGTCTCTCATCGTTCGGCGGGTTCTTCGGCGCCATCGTCGGCTTCGCCGTTTACTCGCGCAAGCACCGCATGCCCATGTGGCAGAGCGCCGACGCCCTCGCCTACGGCCTGCCCTTCGGCTGGTTCTTCGGCCGCATGGGCTGCTCGGTGGTGCACGACCACCCGGGCGTGCTCTCGGAGTCTTTCTTCGCCGTGGCCTTCCCCGATGGCGCGCGCTTCGATCTCGGCCTGCTCGAGCTCATGCTCACCCCCATCCTCATCGCCGCGGTGATCCTCGTCGGCAAGCGCAGCAAGCGCCCCGGGGCGATCGTCACCACGGTGGCGCTCGTCTACCCGGTGCTGCGCTTCCCGCTAGATTTCTTGCGCGCCCCGGCGTGGGACGGCGGCGACATCCGCTACTTCGGCCTCACCCCCGGTCACTACGCCTCGATCGCGCTCTTTACCCTCGGCGTCGTGCTCTTTACGAGGAGCCGCCGCGCCGCCGCCATCGCCGCGCCCGAGAAACGCCATCGCAAGAACAAGCGCGCCCGCGTCTGATGCCAGAGCTCCCGGAGGTGGAGAACATCCGCCGCGCCCTCGCGCGCGACGTGGTCGGACATACGCTCCTCACGGTGGAGGTCCATCGCGAGAAGCTCCGCAAACCCATCGACAAAGAGGCTCTCGTTCATCTGACCACGGGGCGGCGGGTGCTCGCCGCGCGGCGCCGCGCCAAGTACCTGCTCTTGGATCTCGAAGGCGAGGCTACGCTGCTCGTCCACCTCGGCATGTCCGGGCGCCTAGACCTCGTCGCGGCGAGCCTACCTCTGGCCAAGCACGATCACGTCTGCTTCAGCCTCGATGGCGAGCGGTCGCTCCGCTACCACGACCCCCGCCGCTTCGGCCTCATCGACGCCTTCCCCACGCGCGATGAGGCGAGGCACCCGACCTTGCGCGAGCTTGGCCTAGAGCCGCTCTCCGCCGAGCTCTCGGCCGCGAGCCTCTTCGCCATGACCCGCACCTCGCACAAGCCCATCAAGACCTTTTTGCTCGACGGCAAGCGCGTCGCCGGGATCGGTAATATCTATGCCTCGGAGGCGCTCTTTGCGGCGCGCCTCCACCCGCTGGCCGCGGCCGCGACGCTCGACCTCGCCGCTTGCCGGCGCCTCTGCCGCGCCCTAAAGGTGACGCTCGAGCGCGCCATCGCGCACGGAGGCACCACCTTGCGAGATTTTCGCGATCTTTACGGCGCGCGCGGCGACTTCGCCCGGCACTTGCGTGCTTATGGCCGCACCGGCGCGCCGTGTCCGCGCTGCAAAACCGCCATCGCGAGCCTCACACAGGCCGGCCGCAGCACCTATTTTTGCCCCTCCTGTCAACGGCGCTGACCCACTCATGCGCTAAAAGGCCTTTACGCGAGCGCCAAACTCCTTTACGACGGCAACAACTATCCACCGCCGCCGCCGAGCGGCGCCTGCTACCGAGGAGACGCTCGATATGGGGTTATGCTCGCGCCTCACCGACGACGACATTTATCTGTTCAATGAAGGGACGCACGTCCGCATCTACGACAAGCTCGGCGCTCACATAGAGATCAAAGATGGCCAGAGCGGCACCGCCTTCGCGGTCTGGGCCCCTAACGCCGAGGCCATCTCGGTCGTCGGTGACTTCAACGGCTGGGACGCCAAGGCTAACCCCCTCGAGCCAAGGGCCTCCTCGGGGATCTGGGAGGGTTTCATCCCCGGGATCGGCGACGGCGCGCTCTACAAGTATCACATCCGTTCGCGCCACTACGGCTACCGCGTCGAGAAGGCCGACCCCGTCGGCTTCTGGCACGAGACGCCGCCCAAGACCGCCTCCATCGTCAAGGCCCTGGACTACAACTGGAACGATAAGACGTGGCTCGCCGAGCGCAAGGAGCGCTTCGGCTTCGACGCCCCCGTATCGATCTACGAGCTGCACGCCGGCTCATGGATGCGCGTACCCGAGGAGGGCAATCGCCCCCTCGGCTATCGCGAGCTCGCCGACCGGCTCGCCCCCCACATCAAGAAGCTCGGCTTCACCCACGTGGAGCTCTTGCCCATCACCGAGCACCCTTTCTACGGCTCCTGGGGTTATCAGGTATCTGGTTACTTCGCACCCACGTCGCGCTACGGCACCCCGCAAGACTTCATGTACCTCGTAGACAGGCTGCACCAGCACGGCATCGGCGTCATCCTCGACTGGGTGCCGGCCCACTTCCCTACCGACGAGCACGCGCTCGGCTTGTTCGACGGCACCCACCTCTACGAGCACGCCGACCCGAAGCGCGGCTTTCACCCCGACTGGAAGAGCTACATCTTCAACTACGGCCGCCACGAGGTGCAGAGCTTCTTGCTCTCGGCGGCCTTGTTCTGGTTCGACAAGTACCACATCGACGGCATGCGCGTAGACGGCGTCGCCTCCATGCTCTACCGCGACTACTCCCGCAAAGAAGGCGAGTGGGTGCCGAACGAGCACGGCGGGCGCGAGAACACCGAGGCCGTGCATTTCCTGCGGCGCTTGAACGAGGCCGTCTACCGCTACTTCCCCGACGTGCAGACGGTCGCCGAGGAGTCCACGGCGTGGCCGGCCGTGTCCCGACCCACCACCATGGGCGGCCTCGGCTTCGGCTACAAGTGGGACATGGGATGGATGCACGATACTTTGAAGTACCTCGCTCATGATCCCATCCATCGCCAGTATCATCAGAACGAGATCACCTTCCGCATGCTCTACGCCTTCACCGAGAACTACGTGCTGCCCTTGAGCCACGACGAGGTCGTCCATGGCAAGGGCGCGTTGCTCGCGAAGATGCCGGGCGACAGATGGCAGAAGTTCGCCGGCCTGCGTTCGTTGTTCGGCTACATGTACGCCCAGCCTGGCAAGAAGCTTTTGTTTATGGGCTCCGAGTTCGGCCCGTGGGAGGAGTGGCACCACGAGCGATCGCTCGACTGGCACCTCGAGCAGCCGGACGAGCACGGCGCCTTGGAGCGATGGATTGCCGCCCTGAACCGGCTCTACCGCGAGAACAAGGCGCTGCACGAGTTCGACGTCGACCCGCGCGGCTTCGAGTGGATCGACGCCGCCGACGCCGCCGCGAGCGTGTTGTTCTTCTTGCGCCGCGGCCATGACTTCGACCAGCCCGTGCTCGTGGCCTGCAACCTCACCCCTGCCGTACGTTACGACTATCGCGTGGGCGTCCCGCACGGCGGCGAGTGGCACGAGCTGCTCAACAGCGACGCGCTCGAGTACGCCGGCAGCGGCATCCGCAACCCCGAGCCCGTCATCGCCGAGAACGTACCTTGGCACGGCCGGCAGCACTCTCTGCGCCTGGTGCTGCCGCCTCTGTCGGTGGTCTTCTTTGGGCGCCGGGCGCCGGGTGTGCACTTTTAAAGTCGGGGTTTGGCGGAGCGAGAGGGATTCGAACCCTCGATAGAGCTTTGGACCCTATGCAGGTTTAGCAAACCTGTGCCTTCAGCCTCTCGGCCATCGCTCCGCGCGGGCAGACCCGCGAGTATAGCGTGCGCTACCTACCCGATAATCGCGCCGAAGAGCAAGGCACAAAACCCAAACTCACCCCGAGAGCGCCAGCGCGTAGC
>CAYXQW010000184.1:1379-6055 GCA_964466695.1 uncultured Bdellovibrionales bacterium | reverse complement strand
GAGCGGGGTGCGCGCCTCGTCGATGAGGATGGAGTCCACCTCGTCGACGATGGCGAAGTGCTGGCCGCGCTGCACATAGTCGCGCAAGAACAGCTTCATGTTGTCGCGCAGGTAGTCGAAGCCGAGCTCGCTGTTCGTGCCGTAGGTGATGGGCGCTTTGTAGGCCGCCTGCCGCTCGGCGTCGGTGAGGCCGTGGACGACGACGCCCACCTCCATCCCCAAGAAACGATAAATGTTACCCATCCACGCCGCGTCGCGTGTGGCGAGGTACTCGTTGACGGTGACCACGTGCGCGCCGCGTCCGGCGAGCGCGTTTAAGTAGACCGGGAGGGTCGCGACTAAGGTCTTGCCTTCGCCGGTCTTCATCTCGGCGATCTTGCCCTCGTGCAACGCCATGCCACCTACGAGCTGCACGTCGAAGTGCCGCATGCCGAGCACGCGCCGGCCGGCCTCGCGCACGACGGCGAAGGCCTCGTCGAGGACGACGTCGAGCGCCCGATCGAGGCGCTTGCGGTCGGCCTTGACCTCTTCCTTGGTCCCCTCGGTGACGCGGCGCGCGGGATCGCCGCCGAGCTCGGCGTAGGCGCGCTCGAAGCGCTCGCGCAGCTCGGCGGTCTTGCCGCGGAGCTTCTCGTCGGGCAAGGCGCGCAGACGCGGCTCGAAGTCGTTGATGGCGCCGAGGCGGGCGCTCAAGCGCTTTATCTCGCGGTCGTTCTTGGTGGGGATGAATTTGCGCCAGAAGGCGGGCATGAAGAGGCCTCGTTCGACCCGGGGTCGTAAAGGAGAACAGCCAAAGAGCAAGCGCGCGTTACGTAATCAGTATGCCGAACGCGGTCAAGCCGGCTTCACGGCGGCGTCTCGCCGAGCTGGCCGAGATCTATGGGCTCGAGCGGCACGGTCTTTATGGAGGTCGCGGGCATGCTGATGCTCGCGACCATCTCCTCGATCTCGGGCGCGAGCGGGGTCATAAGCTCGGTGCGCCCGGCGGCGCTCAGCACTACTGCGTGCCCTTGATGCACGAAGAGCCACGAGATCTGCGTGACGCTAAATCCCCCCGCCACCACGGTATAATCGTGGTGGAGCCGGTACGCGGGGACGCCCAAGAGCTCGAGCTTCTTTTGGATGACCGAGGCGATGCGGATGCCCCCGCCGCGCTCGAGCCGCGTAAGATCATGAAGGCTGCGATTTCGTAGCTTCTCGAGCGTAGCGCGCGGGCTCGACGGCGCCTCGACGGCGACCTCTACGCGCGGCGAGCCCAAAACCGCGTCCTCCCGCACGATGCGCAAGACGACCGCGTCGTCCTCGGCGAGGCGCGCCGCCTGCCAGCCGGGCGTAAGAAGCACCTCGAGCTCTGCCTCACCCACGCGCACCTTGGCCACGCTCGCGGCGCGCTCGCGCTTGCAGGCGCCGAGACACCCGCAAGCGAGCGCGAGAGCTATGAGCAGACGCCGGCGTCTACCCATGCGTCAACCGCGAGGCTTTTTGGGGCGCCCGGTCTTGTGCGCGGGCTCAGGCGGAGCCTCGGGCGCGAGCGCCAAGCCTCCGAGCTCGGGCCCGCGCTGCGCGAGCACGAGGAGCTGCATCATGCGCGTGATGTGGATGAGGTGCAGATAGAAGGCCAGCAGATCACGAGGCTCGGTGACATGATCGAGGCAATCGGCGACGAAGCTTCGAAGCTCCGGCGAGTCGCCGAGAAAGGGCTCGAGGCGACCCTCCATGGCTTCGCGACCGGTGTCGGCGAAGGCGCTCGGGGCGTCGTCGGTGAAGCGGATCATGCCACGAATCTTGAGCGCGAGCCGGGAGATGACGGAGGGATCGATGGCGGCGCGATGGAGCATGCCCGCGGTGTCGATGGCGCCATCGAGCACCTCGGCACGTAGACCGGCCTTCGCGTCCGCGTCGAACCATCCCTGAGATAGATACGTGGTCATGCCGTGCGCCGCCTGATAGTTTGCGTCAACCAAGAGGATCTACCTCCGGCCGAGATACTGCGCAAGGCGGTCACGACAGTCTCGTCACCCAAAATCGCTCGGCTTGATTTTGCGATAGCCCCTTATGGCGCGAGCGTCGCGGCGATGTGGATCAGCCGCGGGGCAGTGCTCGCAAGACTCTTACGATCGAGCGCTAGCTGACCTTGCACCATCTCGAGCTTCGTCCCCACAAGCTCCGCCATCTGCTCGAGGTGGTACTCCGTATCGCCTGTGTTGTGGCTGAGCGGCACGATGACGCGCGCCCCGAGCTGTCTTATGATCTCCCTCGCGGCTTCGATCGAGAGCACCCCGACCTCGTTTTGCATGGTGATGAGCACCACGTCGACCTTACCGAAGGCCTTTACCTGCTCGGGCTCGAGCCGCTCTTGGCCGTTGCACGCCAGGTACGCGATGCGCAAGCCATCCAGCTCGTAGAGGTAGCTGACGTGGGTCGGCGCCTCGTATTTGACCGGCGCGGTCGAGTGCGACGCGGCGACGCCTTTGACCTTGATGTCCTTGACGGCGACGCTGCCCGTCTCCTGCACCATGATCTTCGCGGACTTGGCCTCCTCGAGATACGCCTTGTTGACGTGGTGGCCGTGGGTGATCGTGATGATCTCCGGGACGATCTTGGCGGGCATATGCACGGGATCGGCGATGATCGCGGTCCCCGCGCTCGAGATCACCGCGACCGCGATATCGTTGCCGAGCGATACCTTGCGCAAGACCGTCTTGCCCGTGTCGTTCGCCAACAGCCGGCTCGGCACGGCCGCCTGCGCCGAGGTTATAGACGGAAGGATCATGAGAGCGATCAAAGCCACCGATGGTCTCATCGTAGGTGTTCTCCTCGAGTGAAATGGTTAACGAGCTTTCGACTGCCGCGCCTTGAGCGCCGGGTCATCGCGCCAGGCCGGCATGTCTTTCATGTAGGCGAGGGTCTGCTGCTCGGCCTCTGCCCGCGACAGCGCCGGTCGCTCTCGCCACATCCATTGCACCATGCGCTCGAAGCTCTCTTCGAACGGCGGCAGCCTGCCATCCTCGCCGGCACAGTATTGGCAGTACCTGCCGGACTCGATGGACATGCCGCAGCTCTCGCAGTTGTGGTTACTCATGACGCCTCCTGTGTTTGAGATGACCCTCCGTGGTCACGGACGCGTGTACGAGCGCCCGCAGACCAGAGAGGAGTTGTTGCCTCTGTATGGCCGTAAGCCGCCGCATGGCGGCCTCTACGCGCTCCGGGCTCAGCACCTGGCGCTGCTCGTCGAGCACGTCTCGCCCCTCGTCGGTGAGCCAGACGAGCGTCCGCCGGTGGTCGCGCATGTCGCGCAAGCGCGCGAGGAGACCTTTGCGCTCGAGCCCGCTTATGATCTCGCTCATGACGGACTGCGCGCGCTCCATGTGCCGCGCGGCCTCGGAGACCGTCAAAGGGCCCGTCATCGAGAGATGCTCGAGCAGCGCCCAGCCCTGTGGCGTCACCCGCGTCCGCTTCTCCGTGCGCCGATGAAAAGCCATGAACATCGCGACAAAGATACTCGTAAGCTCGCGAGCGGCGTCGTGGGCGTTCATGACTATCGAGTACGGCGGCGCCGATACATCGTCAATCCCGATGTATTTTGGCGACCAGCCGCGCAGGGTAAGCAAATCTTTGCGTCACACGTCCTGGGCCGTCACCACCACCTCGAACGGTACCCCCAAGGTCTCGAAGTGACGCGCGCCACAGCGCACCTTATCGGCCTCGGCGTTGCGGAGCTTCAAGAAGTCGCGCGTGCTCTTGGTCTCGCGCACGAGGTAGAGGGCCTGACCGTCGTGCTTGAGGATGGCCCAGTCGGGGTTGTACTTGCCCACCGGCGTATCCACCTCGAACCATCGGGGCAGCTTGACGAAGAGCTTGATGTCCTCGCGCTGGTCGAGCCCGCGGGCAAACTCGCGCTCGACCTCCGAGTCGTAGACTACATAGTCGTAAACCGAGTGCGTGACCTCGATAGCGCTTAGATAATCGACTAGCTCTTCGTTCTTGAAGCGTGTCATCTCCCACTCGGCGCTCGCACCGCTGCCGCCGATGCGCTCGTACTTGATGCCGTCAACGAGCAGCCGATGCAGCTCATGCTTGAGGATGGCTGCCACGGCGTCGAGGAATCGCTGGGGGTTGTCGAAGAGCTCACCGAGCCTTTCAGACTCCCTGAGGATGCGCACCAACGTTGAGCGCGTCAGCTCGGTCTCGTTTTGCAGATACGCGAGGATGTCGGGCACCGGGTGGCTACCATAGTCGACCCTCTCTTCAGCGACGCTCGTCGCGGTGGTGGAAACCCCCGCCTTGCCGATGCCGAGCTGGCCTGCGCTCACGTGAATGCGCGGGCGCTCGATCCGCTCCATCTGCTTGATGGCGCGCACGGCCTCGGTCACCAACGTGTCGGTGCGAAACTCCACGCGATAGGTGGTCTTGGGCTTGATGCGCTCCCACAGCGCCCGAAACTCTTCGCCGAGCACCACCTCTTTCTTGAGCCGGTTCGTGCGCTCGTCCCGCTCGCGCCGGATGTGACGCTCGATCTGATACGACGCCAAGAGATCGACGACGGCCGGAGCGAGCTCAACGTAGGCCTCGGGGAGCTCAATCGCGAAGCCCTTGGCCTTGGGGTCGAACGCGGGTTGGAGGCGTCCGTCGGCGTCGAGCATCTTCTGGGCGACGAGCGCCGCTTTGATCTGCTC
>CAYXQW010000184.1:0-1369 GCA_964466695.1 uncultured Bdellovibrionales bacterium | reverse complement strand
GCAACCTCGCGACCCACCGGCCGCTCCGCTCCATCTACGACGCGCACGAGCTTGGCGATGGCCGTGATTGGCACCTTGCCAAAGGTGACGCCGCAGTCCTCCTCGTACTCGCTCTGCAGCGCGCGGGCGAAGTCTTCGTAGCTCTCGTTGGCCATGACGTAGAGCTTGTTCACCGACTCGTCGAAGACCCGCACGCCGTTTTGGTCGACGGGCAGCCGCAGGCCACGGCCGATCTCCTGGCGCTTCTTCATGCCGCTCTTGGTCTCGTTGAGCGTGCAGATCTGAAAGACGTTGGGGTTGTCCCACCCCTCGCGCAGCGCCGAGTGACTGAAGATAAAGCGCAGCGGCTCGTCGATGGAGAGCAGCTTCTCTTTGTCCCTCATGATGAGGTTGTAGACGTCGTCGTCGGCCATGGTGTCGCCGCGCGTGTCTTTGAGCACCCCCTTCTTGTCTTCTGCGAAGTAGCCGTTGTGCAGCCGGTCGATGGGCTCTTTGAGCCAGACGAGTGCCTGGTACGCGGGGTCTTGGGCGAGCGCCTTGAGCTCGGCCTCAAAGGCGAGCGCAAACTTTCCCTGCACCGCTCCTGCCGCGTTGTCGTAGTCACGATAGTTGGCCACGCGATCGATGAAGAACAGGCTCAGCACCTTGATGCCGCGGCCGGCGAGCTGCCGCTCTTTCTCCAAATGCCGCTTGACCGTGTGCTTGATCTGCGCACGCCAGACGTCATCGCGTAGGCCCCCTGTCTCCTCGCCTGTTCGAAGCGTGAGGCCGCTCGCAAAGCGGACAAATTCGTTGCCCGGCTCGGCGTTGATCTCCGCCACCTCGTAGCCTTGCGCGTAGTTCGCGCGCTCATTCGAGAGCGCCAACAAATCGGCGCCCTGCTTGACCGTGACCGACTTCTCTCGCGGGCCCCCTGGCCCTTGGACGTGGATGCGCAGCTTGGCCTTGATGCCCTTCTTGTAGTCGATCTGCTCAACGCGCACGAAGGCGTCGTTGGCGGCGTCCTCGGCGCGCGCGCTCGCCACCACGATCTTCTTGACCAGCCGCAGCTCGAAGGCACGCACCGGATCGAGCCGGTAGATGAGGTTATACGGATTGCGATGGGTAGCGGAGTAGCGCAGCGTGCACAGCGGGTTGAGCGCTCTAATCGCCTCCTGCGCCTTGTCGGTCGAGTCGACGCTCTGTGGCTCGTCGATGATGACGATGGGCCGCGCCGCTTGCACAAACTCGATGGGCTGCCGCCCCGAGAGCTTGTCGCTCTCTTTGTAGATGACGTTGCTCTTTTGCTCGGCGTCGGTGCCCGTGAAGTTCTTGCGAAACGCGTCGATGTTGATGATGAGGATCTGCAACGTGGTGGCGGTGGCAAACT
>CAYXQW010000183.1:3796-6069 GCA_964466695.1 uncultured Bdellovibrionales bacterium | reverse complement strand
CACGAGGTCGCTGCGCTTAAAACCGCCCTTCTTGATGGCGGCCCCCATCACCCGCTCGCTCTCGCCGTCGGCGTAGACCTCGGCGTTGTCGAAGAAGTTACAGCCCGCGTCGAAGGCCACCTTCATCGCGGCCAGCGCGTAGTCGACGTCGAGCTGCTCGCCGAACGTCACCCACGACCCGAAAGACAAGACCGAGACCTTTAGCCCCGAGGTCCCGAGACGGCGATACTCCATGGCGTCAGCTCCTCACATCAGAAATTGAACTCGACCTCAGGCTCCTCGGCCTTCTTCGCGGCCTTCTTGGTGGCCTTCTTCTTCGCCTTGGGCGCGGGTTCTGGCGCAGGCGCCGCGGCAGGCTCTGGCCCGATCTCGAACAGCGGCACCTCCCCGCCAGGAGCGGGCTCGACCGCGGGCTTCGGCGGCGCCGGTGGCGGCGGCGGCGGGGTCTTCGGCTGCACCGTCACGTCGCCACCTACGGGCGTCTGCTCCACGATGACGAACTCGACCCGCCGATTCATCTCGCGGCCCTTGGCCGTGCGGTTCGAGGCGATGGGGTTGTCCGGCCCGAAACCCTCGACCACGAGCCTCCCCCCGTCGATGCCCTTCTTGACGAGGTAGCTCTTGACGCTCTCGGCCCGATCGCGGCTCAGCGCCACGTTCTTGCGGCGATTGCCGCGCGAGTCGGTGTAGCCCTCGACCCGCACCTTGGCGATGTTCTTGTAGCCCTTGAGCACGGCGGCGAGCTCGTCGAGCAGCGCGTAGCTCTTCGACAAGATGGCGGCGCTGTTCGGCCGGAAGAAGATCTTGTCCCTGATCTCGATCTTCTCCTTCTTCACCTCGACGAGCGGCTTGAAGGCCTTGCCGTCCGGGCAGCCATCGTCGTCCTTGATGCCGTTGTAATCCTCGGGCTCATTCGGACACTTGTCGTTCTTGTCCGGGATGCCGTCGTTGTCGTTGTCGAGGTCGGGGCAGCCGTCGTCGTCCTGATAACCGTCCATGTCCTCGGGCGCGTTCGGGCAGAGATCGTTGAGGTCCGCCAGGCCGTCGCCGTCGTTGTCGGGATCGGGGCAGCCGTCCTCGTCCTCGAAGCCGTCCTTGTCCTCGGCCTCCTTCGGGCACTTGTCGAGCCGATCGGGCACGCCGTCGCCGTCGCCGTCGGTGTCGGGGCAGCCCTGGTTCTCCGCAGGGCCAGGTTGCTCGGGACACTTGTCCTGCTCGTTGAGCACGCCGTCGCCGTCGCGATCGGCCAGCGGGCAGCCGTTGTTCGAGGCCGGCCCCGCCTCGCTCGGGCAGTCGTCGTCCTCGTCCATGATGCCGTCGTTGTCGTTGTCGGGATCCGGGCAGCCGTCCTCGTCCTGGAAGCCCTCCTTGTCCTCGGGTTGCTCGGGGCACTTGTCGAACTCGTCGGGGATGCCGTCCTTGTCCCGGTCGGGCAGACCCGCGTCGCCGTTGTAGAATCCCACCGCCGCCGCCCACGTTGAGCGACAGCTTCTCCGACAGCGCGATGCGCAAGCCCGCCTCGCCCTCGAGGCTGGTCGCCACCTTGGCGTACTCCTTCGCGTCGCCCGAGGCCTTCATCCCCAAGGGATCGCTCGTCGGCGTAAAGCCGAAGACCTCGCCGACAAGCTCGATGCTGTCGGTGAGGTTGAAGCTCGCGCCGAGCTTCGCCGTGTATTGGTCGTCGACGACGAGGGCGTTGTCGAGGAGGCTGGTCGGCGTGTTGCGCAGCGCGTAGCCCGCGTTCAGGACCACCTGAAACCGCTCGGCGCGCACGGACACGGCGAGGCCGGGGATCAAGAGGAGCGCCGGCTCGCTCGCGAAGGGCGCCTTGTTCGCCGTGGGCGCCACCACCGTGCCCACGAGCGCGAGCGAGAACCTCCCGCCCATAAGGCGCAAGACCCGCACGCGCGGCATGAGACGAAGATCGCCCTGCGCGAAGGTCTTCGGGGTCGTGCCGAGGTTGATGTTGCCGGCGCTCAGCTTATCGTCCTCGAAGCCGCCCTGGTAGATGAACGGCATGACGAGGCCGACATCGAAGATATCGAAGAAGCCCAAGGCAGCCATGACGTTGGCGTCGAGGCGATTTTGCACCATGAGGCCGATGAGCTCTTGCGAGCCGTCGGTGCGCAGCATCTGCACGGCCAAGTCGGCGGCGTGGCGCAGTTCGTGCGCCGGCAGTGGGCGCGGCGATCCCCCCTCGATGAGCGAGAGGACCATGCGCGCCATGCGCTCGATCTCGTCGCCCGCGCGCTCCAGATTCTGGGTGGTGCGCG
>CAYXQW010000183.1:0-3786 GCA_964466695.1 uncultured Bdellovibrionales bacterium | reverse complement strand
CTGCACCGAGAAGAGGTCGTTGCCGCCAGGGGCCGGGTAGAATAGCTGCACGTCGATAGTAGGATCGGTCGACGTGGTCTGCGCCGCAGCGGCGCCGGCGAACAACAACACAGCGATACACGTGAAAGTCCAGCGCATCAAATGCTCCTCGGCCAATAATCCCTAACCGTAACTTATCTTATCGCCACGAGCTAGTACCTTAGCTCATGCGCTATTGTGGCGGGCGCGTCTATAAGGTGGCAACGTATTTGGGCCATGCTCACCGAACTCATGCTCGGACAGCGCGTTCAGATCGAGTCTTACGACCCGGCAGCGACGAGCTGGTCTCGTCATAGCGGCGTCATCAAATTGCTCGCGCAAGATCGCCTCGAGGTGGAGCTCCCGAGCCTGACCGCGCTGCCCGCGGGCATGTCTACGGGCGCGATGGTGACCTTGCGCTACATCGACCGCGCCGGGGTACACACGGCCACCACCGAGCTTTGTGCCATACGCATCGACGCCTCTTGCAGCGTCGTCTTGCCCGCCGTGTTGCAGTTCGTGGTCGATCAGCGGCGCAAGTTCATGCGCGTCCCGGCGCGCGTCTCGGTGTCGGTGGTCATCGTCGACTCGACCCTCCCCTCGACCATCGGCGAGCGCGACGAAGAGGCCATGACCGAAGACCTGAGCGCCGGGGGGATGCGCTTTAAGACCTCACTTACGCTCAACCTCGGCGATGTGCTCGACACGAGGCTCTCCGTGAGCACCGCACGACAACGACGGCCGCTCGTCTTTCGCCTGCAAGCCTCGGTGGTACGGCTCTGCCAAGAGCCCTCATCGAACACCAAGCAGCGCGTGGTGGCGTGTCAGTTCTTCTTCGTGCGCGAGACCGATAGGAGCGAGCTCGTGCGCATGGTGCAACACCTAGAGCGCACCGTCTGAGGGCCCGTCGCGCACCTCGCGCGAGATACGCATGGCGCAGAAGTTGGGCCCGCACATCGAGCAATAATGCTCCGCGGACCCGTGATTTGAAGGTAAGGTGGCGTCGTGCATGCGCCGCGCCCGCTCGGGGTCGAAGGCGAGGTTGAACTGATCCTGCCAACGAAACTCGTAGCGCGCCTTCGACATGGCGTAGTCGCGCGCCAACGCCGCCGGGTGTCCCTTGGCGATGTCGGCGGCGTGCGCCGCGAGCTTGAAGGCCAGCACCCCCTCCTTGACGTCCTCTTGGTCGGGCAAGCCGAGGTGCTCTTTGGGCGTGACGTAGCACAAGAGGGCGCAGCCCAGAGAGCCGATCAAGGCGCCGCCGATCGCCGAGGCGAAGTGATCGAACCCGGCGCCGCTGTCGGTGGGGAGCGGGCCGAGGGTGTAGAACGGCGCCTCGTGACATAGCTCGCGCTCGAGCCGCATGTTCTCGGCCACGAGGTTCAGCGGCACGTGCCCCGGACCCTCGATCATCACCTGCACGTCGCGCGCCCAGGCGAGGTGCGTAAGCTCGCCCAAGGTGCGAAGCTCGCCGAGCTGCGCCTCGTCGTTGGCGTCGTGGATGCTGCCGGGGCGCATGCCGTCGCCGAGGCTGAAGGCGACGTCGTAAGCCCGCAAGATCTCGCACATCTCGGCGAAGTGCGTGTAGAGGAAGTTCTCCTCGCGGCGCGCCATGCACCACTTGGCCATGATCGAGCCGCCGCGCGAGACCATGCCGCAGAGGCGTCGGCTCGCCTTCGGCACGAGCTCGCGGCGCACGCCCGCGTGGATGGTGAAGTAGTCAACGCCCTGCTCGGCCTGCTCGATGAGCGTGTCGCGAAAGACCTCCCATGAGAGTTCCTCGGCCACGCCGCCTACCTTCTCGAGCGCCTGGTAGATGGGCACCGTGCCGATGGGGACCGGGCTGTTGCGCAAGATGAGCTCGCGGGTCCGCGAGATGTCCGCCCCGGTCGAGAGATCCATCACGGTGTCGGCCCCCCAGTATATGGCCCACACCATCTTGTTCACCTCGGCCTCGATCCCGGAGCTCAACGCCGAGTTGCCGATGTTGGCGTTGATCTTCACGAGGAAGCGCCGCCCGATTACCATGGGCTCGCTCTCGGGGTGATTGATGTTGGCCGGGATGATGGCGCGACCCTTGGCGATCTCGTCGCGCACGAGCTCGGGCGTTATCGGCTCTTTGCCCTCCGCGTGCCAGGCGTTCTCCCTTATGGCCGCGTACTCCATCTCGGGAGTGATGATGCCGCGCCGCGCGTAGTGGAGCTGCGTCACCGCCGCACCAGCGCGGGCCTTGCGCGCCTTGCTCGAGGGGAGGGCCAAGACATCGTCACGCTCGGCGATCCAGGCGGCGCGGAGCGGCACCAGCCCGCGATGCACGTCGATGGCGGTGGCGGGGTCGGTATAAGCGCCGCTCGTATCGTAGACGAGCAGCCGCGCGTCGCCTCGCGCCGTCTTTGCGGCGAGCGTGATCTCGCGCATCGGCACGCGCAAGAAAGGATGCGTGACGCCCGGCAGGTAGATCTTGCGCGAAGCGGGGAAGGACCTTCGCACCGTCGCGAGCAGCTCGCAGCGCGTGGGATCCTTTGACTCGGGAGGTATAGTCATACGCGGCTTTCTAAAGCGACGCTACGTAAACAATCCACCCCGCGCTTGTCAAACGGGGTCCGGGTCCACCGTGGTGAAGATCCGCGGCGCACCGTCACCCTCGGTGCCATAGGCTACCTGATTCTTGCCCAAGCCCTTCGCGCGATACATCGCCTCGTCGGCGAGCATGAGGAGCTCGGCAGAGGTGTGCGCGTTCGCGTCGGAGAATGCGACGAGGCCGATCGAGGCCGTGAGCCGGAGCTCGTCGTCGCCGCTCTTGATCCGCATGCGCTCGATGTCGGCGCGGATGCGCTCGGCCATCGTCATCGCCTCCTGCAACCTCGTCCGCGGCAACAAGAACGCGAACTCCTCACCGCCATAACGACCGCAGAGATCCACGCCGCGCATGCTCCCACGCAGCACCGCCGCCGCCGAGCGCAGGGCCACATCGCCGGCGTGGTGCCCGAAGGTGTCGTTGAGGCGCTTGAAGTCATCGAGGTCGAGGATGCCGACGGCGAAGTCGTTGCCGTAGCGCTTGGCGCGCGCCCACTCCTCCTCGAGTCGTTGCTCGAACTGCCTCCTCACGAGCAGCCCGGTGAGCCCGTCGATGGTGGCGAGCTCGTAGAGGCGCGAGTTCTCGAGCGCCACCACAGCTTGATCGGCGACGGTGGCGAGCAAGCGCACGTGCTCGCCGTTGTAGGCGTTGCGGATCTTACTCTGCATGGCGATGACGCCCATGATATCGCCGTAGATCGTGAGCGGCGCCCCGAGCCAAGCTTGAAACTGCGAGTCGCCGCAGGCGTCGCCCTCGCTGTAGGCCGAGTATTGCTTCTGTAGGTTGCAGAGCCGCAGCGGCGCGCGGTTCTCGATCACCCAACCCGCGAGGCCGTCGTCGCGAGGCGCCGAGACGCGCCTGCCTTCTTTGAGGTCCTCGTCATACAGCTCGTAGGTGATGGTATCGCCTCGGCGATCGATGGTGGCGATCATGAAGCGCGAGGTGTCACGCACGAGCCGAAGCATCTCGCGGGCGAGGTTCGCGACCAAGATGCGCCGCTCGAGGCTCGAGGAGATGCTGCGGCTCACCTTGTTGAGGACCGCGAGCTCTTCGATACGATCGTGGAGCCGCGCGTTCGAGATCGCGGCCTCGCGAAACACCACGCAGAAGGTGAGGCAGCTCGCTCCGAACAAGAGGTAGAGCCCGAACCCTTGCGAGCCGTAGCCCACCACCATCGCGAGCGTCAGCGG
>CAYXQW010000182.1:5378-6197 GCA_964466695.1 uncultured Bdellovibrionales bacterium | reverse complement strand
CCTTCCCGACAGGCGCCGTCACCTACGACTGCGCGGGTTGCGGCGAGTGCTGTCGCAATATCGAGCTCACCGATCCGCGCGTACGCGATTTCACGCGCGCGCCTCTAGCCTTCCTCTCGGCGCGCCAAAGCCCGACCCTCCTCGCCTGGCACGTCTACGCCGATGGTTGCCGCGAGCTCGACGACGACGGCCGCTGCGCGCTCCACGCGCGCCATGGCGCTACCCAAAAGCCGTTGTCGTGCCAGCTCTTCCCCTTCGTGCGACTGCTCGAAATCGAAGGGTTCTTCGCGCTGTTCCCGGACGCGCGCTGCCCCTGGCGCGCGGCGCAACAGAGCTCGCCGCTTAGCGACCACGAAGCGCTGCGCACCTCGCTGCCGGAGTGGCTCGAAAGCTCGCCGCCGATAACATCTCTCGAGCCCCTCACCTCCATGACCCCCGCGTCGCGACGAGCGCTCGAGGAGCACCTGCGCGATACCGCGTGGCGAAGCGAGGCGCGCGCCGACGTCGTGCTCCGCGAGCAAGGCGAGATCCAACGCGATCTGCATGGCCCGATCATAAAGGCGCCCAAGCTCGATATCTGGCTCGACCTGCTGCGCTCGGCCGGTGAGCCGCCGCCCTTGTCGAGCGCCAATCGCCGCCTACTACTCGCGGCGCTACCGATGCTGCGCCTGCTGCTCACAGACACCCTCCCCCTCGCCGCGATCCCCGTCGCGCTCGGCGCCTTCGAGCTTTGGCTTCGCACCTTGAGCGAGCTAGGTGATCGCGAGCTTACGGGCAGCGACCTCGTCCACCTCTTATTGCGCACGCGCGACCTTACGC
>CAYXQW010000182.1:0-5368 GCA_964466695.1 uncultured Bdellovibrionales bacterium | reverse complement strand
GCGCGTGCTCGCCTACGCGGCGCTCGTGCCGCCCTGGAGCACCTCGAAGGTCGCGCCGGTGCTCGAGCAAGCGCGGCAGGTCGTGAGCGCCCCCGATGACATGCCTTTGGGCGAGATGTTGCTCAAGTTCTTGCGCGACGAGCAGAGCGGCACCGTGTGCTTCCTCTCGCAGCTCGGGTCTACGATGACGTCGTGGTGAGCGCGCCTTTCAGCGCATACATTGACGGGCGACGAAGAAGTACCCGGCCACGGCGACCGCCACCCACAAGACTATATCCACAGCGCGGTTGACCGCGGTCTTCGGTGCGCGGGGTTGGGCGTTACCCCCGAACAGGCCGCGCGTAAACTTGCGCATCCCGCCGAGCGCTCCCCCGGCAGACGAGGCATCACCGGTGCCACGCATGCTCCGCCGCCGCTTCTTGCTCTGTTGCTCAGATTTTTGCTTCCGCCATCTCTTGGTCACCACGAAACTCCTCGCGAGAGAATCACATGTCGCGCAACAGGGATAACACGCCACGGAGCCGACGACGACAGCGCTCTTTACCGATCACCGCCATGGTCTCGAACAATGGCGGCGTCGCCTCGCGCCCCGCGACCGCAAGTCGGATCATCATAAACAGCTCTTTGGGCTTCATAACGAGCTTTTCGGCCAACGCGCGTAAGGCCGACTCGAGCTCGGTGCTTGCGAGCACAGGCGCGGCGTCTACGATCTGCGCGACCTCCTCGAGCGCCGCTATCGCCTCGGCCGCCGTACGGCCCTTCGGGATCATCGCGGCCAGGGTCGCGCTGTCGTAGGCGAGCTCGCCCGCGAAGAAATATGACGCCACGTCGATGAAGTCCTCGAGCTTCTCGACGCGCGCCTGCACGAGCGGCGCTACCCGCGCGAGCTGCTCGCGGCCAAAGACATTGTCGACGAGGTGGGCGGTGAAGGCCTCGGGCGCAAGCTCCCGCAGGTAGAGGCCGTTGAGCCAGGTCAGCTTCTTGATGTCGAAGACTGGGCCACCGAGAGAGATGCGGTCGAAGGAGAACTGCTCGATCATCTGCTCGAGCGAGAACTTCTCCTTCCCGTCGGGCATGGTCCAGCCCATCATGGCGAGGTAGTTCTGCAGCGCCGCGGGGAGAAAGCCGGCCTCACGATAGTAGTTCACGCTGACCGGGTTCTTACGCTTCGAGATCTTGGACTTGTCCTGGTTACGCAGCAACGGCATGTGCACGAAGGTGGGGAGCTCCCAGCCGAAGGCCTCGTAGAGCAGGACGTGCTTCGGCGTTGAGGTGATCCACTCCTCCGCACGGATGACGTGCGTTATCTCCATGAGGTGGTCGTCGACCACGTTCGCCAGGTGATAGGTCGGCATCCCGTCGCTCTTTATGAGCACCTGGTCGTCTACCTGGGCGTTCTCGATCGCCACCTCGCCGCGCAGCGCGTCTTGCACCTTGGTCGTGCCCTGCTCCGGCACCTTCAAGCGCACCACGTACGGGCAGCCGTCCCGCATGCGCGCGCGCGCCTCGTCGGCGCTCATGCCCCGACAATGACCGTCGTAGCCGAGCGTCCCCTTCTTTGCGAGCTGCGCTTTGCGAAGCTCGGCGAGGCGCTCGGCCGTGCAAAAACACGGGTAGGCGCGACCGCTGGCCACAAGCTCCTCGGCGTAGCGTTTGTAAATCTCGCCGCGCTCGCTCTGGCGATAGGGGCCGAAGGGGCCGCCCTTGTCCGGCCCTTCATCCCAGGACAACCCGCTCCAGGCGAGCGAGGACAAGATCATCTCCTCCCACTCGGGGCGTGACCGCGTACGGTCGGTGTCCTCGATGCGCAGGATGAATTGCCCGCCGTGCTTCTTCGCGAACACGTAGTTAAACAACGCGATGTAAACCGTGCCCACGTGCGGATCGCCCGTGGGAGAAGGTGCTATGCGAACGCGGACCATCTCTCATCGCCTCCTGCGTGACGCGTGAGATGTCACGTTAACGGGTCGCGACGCAAGGGCATGCTGTCAAAAGCAGCTCACGTCTCGCGGATCACAAGGTCGAGACCATCAGCACCGCGTCTTCACCGTCGCGGTAA
Source organism: uncultured Bdellovibrionales bacterium (assembly GCA_964466695.1). Lineage (GTDB taxonomy): Bacteria > Myxococcota > XYA12-FULL-58-9 > XYA12-FULL-58-9 > JAFGEK01 > CAYXQW01. Next base: position 3,309 of record CAYXQW010000182.1, on the reverse strand, counting down.
TAGCCGCGGCGACTCCCCTGCTCGACGAAGCCTAAGCCACGATAGAGCGCGCGCGCCGGGGTGTTGTCGCGCCGGACCTCGAGCAAGATCCGCGTGGCGCCGTCGCGGCGCGCCCATGCCACCACACGCTCGAGCAGACGGCGCCCGAGGCCTCGGCGCCGCGCCTCTATGGCCACCGCGATATTGAGCACCTCGGCCTCCGGCGGCGACAGCCAGAAGACCACGAAGCCGAGGATCTCCTCGCCGCGCGCCAGCACCTCGGTGTGTGACCACGCGAGCGTAAGCTCACGCGCGAACGCGTCCAGGCTCCAAGCACCCTCCCCGCCAGCGGCGGCGATGCGCGCCAAGGCCGGCAGATCCGCTGCCGTCGCCGCGCGCTCTATGATGGGCTCGCTCACGGCAAGCTCGGCTCGCCCGCACGCGCATCGATCGTCTCGAGCTCACCGCTCGCTCCGATCAACCTGACCTCCGCCGCCAGGCGCAGCTCCGCGAGCCAACGACGCAGCGCCTGTTGATACTCCGGCGAGCTCGCCGCGAGCCCTTCCCCGCGCACGAGCAAACGCATCCGCTCGGCGACGAAGCGCTCGTTGCGCAGATTGCGGAGCAAGATGAGGCGGAGGTTATCCTCCGATATGCCGAAGTCGCTCATGAAACGACGATAGGCCTCGCGCGTCGCGAACCGCGCGACGAAGCGCGAGGCCTCGAGGTCGAGCTCGGCGGCCTCGACATCGGGCACACCGACGCGCCTCGCCTGCCCTGCGATCAACAATTGATTGACGACGTAGTCCAGAAAGGAAGCGAGGATCTGCGCGTCGAGCGCCAGCTCGCCGGCGGCCTCGCCTTCGCGCAACACCAACGCCACGCGCGCCTCGACGAAGAGCTCGGCCTGCGTCACCACCTGCGCATCGACGACGGCCGCGACGCGGTTGACCAGGACCCCGGCTGGCACGCGAAGAAAGATGCTCACCAGCACGAGCTGCGCGACCGACATGCCCTACTCGCCGCCTCGTAGCTGCCAGAGGCAGGTCGTAAGCTCCTTGATCCCTTCGCCCGTACGCACCGAACAGAGCAACGACGATCCGGCAGGCAAACCAAGGCCGCGCTCGATCACAGCGGCCACATGCCGGCGCCGCGTCTTCGGCACGAGATCGATCTTGGACAACACCACGAGGAGACGGCGATCCACCTGCAACACCCACTCGACGAAGGCGCGATCGAGCGTGGTCACGGCCTCGCGCCGCGCGTCCACCAACAAGACCACCCCCGCGAGCGTCTCCCGCCGCGCGAGGTACGCCCGCAGCATGTTCTCGATGCTCGCCCGCATGCTCGCCGCCATCTTGGCGTAGCCGTAGCCGGGGAGATCCACGAGCGCGAGGTCGCCAAAAGCAAACAAATTGAGCGCACGCGTGCGACCAGGAGTCCGTGAGGCGCGCACCAGGTGCGCGTTACCCATGACCGCGCCCATAAGCGAGCTCTTGCCCACGTTCGAGCGCCCGGCGAACGCCAGCTCGCTCACCCCATGGCAAGGCAAGGCCGTAGGCCCGGTAGCCGAAGCGATGAACCTCGCGGTTGGCTTCGCGGCACCCACGCCAGACGCTTACTCGTTTACGGCGATGCCGGGGAGGTTGGCGAGCAACGGACCCTCGCGGTCCTCGAGGGTCATCTCGTACTCCTCGTCCGCCTCGAGCAGCTCCGGATCGACCACCGCGTTGACACGCTTGTAGCCGTCGAGGCCCGTACCCGCAGGGATCAACCGGCCCATCAAGACGTTCTCCTTGAGGCCTCGCAGGCGATCGATCTTGCCCGACAACGCCGCCTCGGTCAGCACCTTGGTGGTCTCCTGGAAGGAAGAAGCCGAGAGGAAAGACTCCGTCGACAAAGAGGCCTTGGTAATACCAAGCAACATGGGCTCGCCGGTCGCGGGCTTCCCACCCGCGGCCATCACGCGCTCGTTCTCCTCCTCGAACATCGACTTCTCGACCTGCTCGTCGATGAGGAAGGTCGTGTCACCGACATCCTTGATGCGCACGCGACGCAACATCTGACGGACAATCGTCTCGATGTGCTTATCGTTGATGCGCACTCCCTGGAGGCGATAGACCTCCTGGATCTCGTCGACGAGATAGCGGCCGAGCTGCTTCTCGCCGAGGACGCGCAAGATGTCGTGCGGGTTGGCCGGGCCGTCCATCAACGGATCGCCGGCCTTGACACGATCGTTCTCCTGCACCGTCAAGTGGCGGCCCTTCGGCACCAGATACTCGACCGGCTCGCCCACGTCGGGAACGATGACGATCTTGCGCTTGCCCTTGGTGTCCTTGCCGAACTGCACGGCGCCATCGATCTCCGAGATCAAGGCATGATCTTTCGGCTTGCGCGCCTCGAAGAGCTCGGCCACGCGCGGCAAGCCGCCCGTGATGTCCTTGTCCTTCGTAGTCTCGCGCGGGATCCTGGCGATGACATCGCCGGCCTCGACCATATCCCCCTCGTTGACGGCGATGTTCGCCCCGATGGGGAGGAAGTACCGAGCCTCGTTGTCGGTCCCGGCGATGCGCATCGTCTCACCGCGCGCATCCTTGATCGAGATGCGGGGGCGCGTGTCTTTGTCTTTGGACTCGATGATCCGCTTGCGCGAGAGGCCGGTGACCTCGTCTAAGGTCTCGTTCATCGTGACGCCCTCGATGACGTCACCGAACTTGGCCGCGCCGCTCACCTCCGTGAGGATCGGCACCGCGAACGGATCCCACTCGCAGATGATCTCACCGGCCGCGACCGTCGCCTGATCGGGCACCCGCAGGCGAGCGCCATAGTTGACTGTATAGCGCTCGCGCTCACGCCCGCCCTCATCCATGACCGCGATCTCGCCGTTACGGTTCATCGCGATGATAGAGCCGTCGGCCTTGGTCACCGTGTGCAGGCTCAAGTACCTGACGGTGCCCGCGCCGCGGGTCTCGAGCGTCGATTGCACCGCGCGTCCAGACGCGATGCCGCCGATATGGAACGTACGCATCGTGAGCTGCGTACCAGGCTCACCGATCGACTGCGCCGCGATCACGCCCACGGTCTCGCCGAGGTTCACCTTGTGACCACGCGCCAGATCGCGGCCGTAGCACTCGATGCAAATCCCGCGCTTGGCCTGGCAGGTCAGCGGCGAGCGCACGCGCACCTTGCGGATCGGCGAGTCGTTGATCACCGCGACCTTGAGCTCATCGATCTCCTCGCCCGCCGAGACCACCACCTGCTCGGTGTGCGGGTGCACGATATCCTCGAGCGCCACGCGCCCGAGGATGCGATCGCCGAGCGGCTCGATGA
>CAYXQW010000181.1:0-6204 GCA_964466695.1 uncultured Bdellovibrionales bacterium | reverse complement strand
GCCCGCGATCTCGCCGAGCCCGTCGCCGCTCTCGCGAAACTCCATGAGGCCGGCGCGTAGGATCTCCTGCTTGCGCGTGTTGACCACGCCGAAGATGTTGCGCGAGCGCATGTGGGTTCCATAAAAGAGCAGCGTCATCGCGCGGTAGCTGCGGGCCACACGCACGAAGGTCTGCAACGAGTCGAGCTCGCGCAGGAAGGCCTCGATCCTCTCGGTGTCGCGGCTGTTGTGCAGACGAAAGCCGGCCTCGGCGTCGAACATGGGCACCCCGGGCACTCCGCCCAGGAAGGCCTCGAGCGCTTGCTCGAAGCGCTGCCTCGCCTCGCGATCGTCTACGGTAAGGCTCGGGAGGTCTTCGTCGAAGTCGGCGTCGGAGATGAGCTCGAGGCTCGCGACCGGCTCGCTGTCCGCGGGTGCCTCCTCGAAGCGCGGATCGAGGTGCGCAAGCTGCGCGAGGCAGAGCTCCCAGACGTAGCTCAGGTAGAGGTCGCCCTCGACGAGCTGCTCGACGAGCTCTCTCTTCTCGGCGAGGGCGCGGATAGTGTCGGTGAGCACGCTGAAGTCGCGCTGCGCCGCGAGGTCGCCTTGGCGCGCGAGGTCGAAGCAGATGAGCGCGCTCGCGAACTGGGCCCGCTCGCCGCCGCGGCGGCGTAAGATCTCCATATAGAGCCGCAGGCGCTCGGGCCTCTGGCGCTGCTGGAGCGCGTAGCAGATGGCGAGGATGTCGTCGACGGCGAGCGCGCCCGCCTCCTTGCGGAGCTGTTCGGTGGCGGTGAGGGTCTCGTCCATGGGCTTACTCGATCGAGCTTAGCCAAGGGCCCGCGAGGGGACAAGTCATCGTGAGGGAGCAGACGACCGGGCGGCGCCAAAAACGCCGATTTCTTGCCTCGATAGGAGGTGCTCATAGACTATGGAGTTCGTGTAAGGAGGCCGCTCTACGTGGCACGCAAGCTTTGTGTAGGTATCGACATCGGGGCCAGCGCGGTCAAGCTCTGCCAATTGTCGGCGAGCAAGCGCGGCTATACGCTCGAGCGCTTCGGCGTCGCCCCCCTCTCGTCGGAGACGATCGTCGACGGCTCGTTGATGAACTCGGCGCGCGTGGTGGAGGCCATCGGCGAGCTCTTGGTGGCGCACAAGGTGCGCTCGAAGCAGGCGGCGATCTCGGTCTCCGGGCACTCGGTCATCATCAAGAAGATCCCGCTGCCGCAGATGACGCGCGAGGAGCTCGAGGATCAGATCCAGTGGGAGGCCGAGCAGTTCATCCCCTTCGATATCCACGACGTCCACCTCGACGTGCAGATCGTCAATCAAGAGAGCGCGCAGAAGGGTCACATGGATGTCCTGCTCGCGGCGGCCAAGAAGGACTACGTCAGCGAGTACACCTCGGTGGTGATGGAGGCGGGGCTCGAGCCCGCCGTGTGCGACATCGACGCCTTCGCCGTGCAGAACATGTTCGAGGCTAACTACGACGTGCTGCCCGAGCAGACCTACGCGCTCGTCAACATCGGCGCGGCCAAGACCAACATCAACATCCTCGCGCACGGGGTGTCGAGCTTCACGCGGGATCTCACGGTGGGCGGCAACACCTTCACCGAGGAGATCCAAAAGCAGCTCGCGGTCTCGCGCGACGAGGCCGAGGAGCTCAAGCGCGGTGGCGCCATCGAGCACACCACCAAGATCGACATGGTGGTGCCGCAGGAGGTGGATCGCGCCTTACGCGCGGTGGCCGAGCTCGTCACCACCGAGATCCAGCGATCGATAGACTTCTACGTGGCGACGAGCGCCGACACCCCGCCCGCGGCCATCTATGTCTCGGGTGGCACCGCGCGCCTCGCCGCGTTCACCCGCGCGCTCGAGGCGCGCATGGGCGTCTCGGTGGTGGTGATGGATCCGTTCCGGCAGCTCCAGGTCTCCGACGCCGATCGCGAATACGTGCGTACCATAGGGCCGGCGGCCGCGGCGGCCGTCGGGCTCGCGCTGCGCTACCCGGGGGACTCCTGAGATGATGCGCATCAACTTGCTGCCGGTGAGGGCCGCGCGTCGGCGGGTCTCGGCCCGCCAGGAGCTCTTGATCCTCGGCGGCGTGCTCGTGATCCTCTTGGCCGGGCTCGGGATGTGGTGGAGCCTCGGCGCGGTCAAGGCCGCGGAGATGCGCGAGCGCATCGAGGGGGTCAGAGGGCAGCTCCAGAGGCTCTCTTCGGACGTGACGCGCGTCAAAGACTTCAAGACCAAGACCGAGCTGCTCGAGCGCAAGCTGCGGGTGATCGACGAGCTCGAGCTGCGGAAGGTCGGCCCCGCGAGGATGCTCGATGATCTCGCCACCATCCTCACCGACGAGCGCAAGGTGTGGCTCACGCGCCTCGAGGAGAAGGACGGGCTCTTGATCCTCGAGGGCGGCGCGATGGAGGAGGAGAACGTCTCGGCCTTTCAGATCGCTCTCGGCAAGCGCTCGCGCTTGTTTACGGAGATAAAGCTGACCTTGGTCTCGGCCCAGAAGAAGGCCGGGGTGCCGCACCTCGAGTGGAAGATGACCTGCAAGACGAATTACGTGGCGGGGTAGCCGAGTGGAACACTTGCTTGCGCGGTACGCCAAGATCCCCTTTCGCCAGCGGATGGCGGTCTTTGCGGCCGTGGTCGCGGCCGTCTTGCTCGGCTACTGGTATCTCGTGAAGTCGGCGCAGGCGAGCAAGATCGAGGCGCTCGAGCAGACCTACACCGAGCTCGAGAGCGAGCGCGCCGAGAAGCAGGCCTACGCTGAGAACCTCGTGCGCTACGAGGCGCGGCTAAACGAGCTGCAAGAGTCTTTGAATCAGGCGCGCTCGCAGCTCCCGGACGACCCCGACGTACCGCAGCTCTTGGCCCAGCTCGGCAACAAGGCTCGGCAAGCCGGCCTGGAGATCGAGAGGTTCGAGCCCAAGGGCGAGCAGCCGCGCGACTTCTACGCGGAGATCGTCTTCGAGATGAAGGTGCACGGCTCGTTTCACGAGATCGCCACCTTCCTCGACTCGCTCGGCAAGCTCGATCGCATCCTCAACGTCACGGGTCTGTCGATGACCGCCCCGAAGACGGTGAACCAGAAGGTGGTGGTCGATTGCGGCTTCACCATCAAGAGCTACCGCTTCCTGGAGAAGGCGGAGCCCGAGCAGAAAGGCGGCGCCAAGTGAGCCGCGCCTTGATCGGGACTCTGTGCGCCACCTTGGCCGTGGCGCTTCTGGCGTGCACCGAGGAGGAGCCTTCGGGGCCCGCGGCGCCTTCGCCGTCGGTGGCGCGTGAGAAGGCGCAGGCCGCGGTGATCGAAGAGCAAGCGATGGGGCAGTACTCGTACACGCCCGTGGGCAAGCGCGATCCGTTCTACTCCTACCTCTCGGACGTCGAGGCCACGGCGCAGTCCTCACGCCAGCGCCGCCTCGAGGCCACCGAGATGTATGAGCTCGATCAGTATCGCCTGACGGGGCTCGTGACGGGGACATCGCAGCCGCGGGCGATCGTCGAGGACCCGGAAGGCAAGGGGCACAGGATCGAGATCGGCAACAGGATCGGCAAGAGGGGTGGGGTCGTCACCCGCATAACGGGCGAGGGCCTCGTGGTCACCGAGGAGATCTTGACGCCTGCCGGGGACCGGGTCCGCGTACCCATAGCCATCAAGCTGCCGCAGCCGGAGCTCGACCTGATGCAGGAACGGTGAGCGAGAGATGAGGAGATCACACATGGCGGCATTCGCAAAAGCTACGCGGGCCTTCTTGGTAGCGCTCTTGGGCTTCGCCGCGGCGGGCTCGGCGCTCGGGGCTGCGCGCAACGCCGTCGTCGGCATCGACGTCGAGCCGCGCGGCGAGGGCCGCCTGGTGCGCATCCGCACCAAGGCCGCGCCGACCTTCACGGTGTTTCGCCTCTCGGACCCCATGCGCGTGGTCGTGGACATCTCGGGCGGCGAGGTGTCGGCGATCCACGGGCCGCTCGGCATCGAGGACGGGGTGATAGGACAGATCGCGGTGCGTGAGTTTCGCGCCGACGGCTTCAGCATCGGCCGCGTCATCGTCGGCCTCGAGCGCGAGGTGGCGTACGAGGTCGTGGCCGATGGTAACTCCGTGGTGCTGAGCGCCGGGGTGCTCGATCATGGCGTGAGCCGCGCCGCGCCGCCACCTACGGCGCCCGTCGATCGCGCCGCGGCCGAGCGCTTGGACGTCGTGCGGCAGGCGGCGGACGAGGCCGGTAAGCGCGCCGCCGAGGAGCAGAAGGCCGCGCTCGAGGCGGCGAAGATCGCGGCGAGACAACAGGAAGATGCGCGCCGCATGGCGGACGAGGCGGGTAAGCGCGCCGCCTTGGCCGAGCGCGCCAAGGCGGAGGTCGAGGAGAGCCGCAGGCAGGCGCAGAAGGCCGCCGAGAAAGATCGCGCGGCGGCCCTCGCGGCCCAGGCGCGCGCCGAGGAGAGGATGCGCGAGGCCGAGCGCGAAGCGCACAAGGTCGCGTTGCTGCGCGCCGACGCCGATCGCCTGGCGGCCCAGGCACGGCGGGCGCAAGGAGACGCGGAGCAGGCGGCGGCCGAGGCCGAGGCCAAGGCCAAACGTGAGCGGGCCGAGGTCGAGGAGCGCCTCGCCAAGGTGCAACGCGAGAAGCACGCCGCCGAGCTCGCGCGGCAGCGCGCGAGCGAGGCGAAGGTCAAGGCCGAGGAGGCCGAGCGCGCCGCGGTGGCGGCGAAGGCCGCGGCGGAGAAGACCCGCACCGAGACCAAGGCGACCATCGCCGAGGTGAGCCGGCAAAAGGCCGCGCTCGAGGCCGAACGGAAGCTGCTCGCGGAGGATCAACAACGCCTCGAGCGCGAGCGGCGCGCGGTGGCCCTCGCGAAGAAGCAGATCGAGTCCGAGCGCAAGATCACGCTCGCGAAGCCCGAAACGCCGCGCCCGAAAAAGGCGCTCTCTTGCTCCGGGGTAGAGAGCAGCAAGAGCGGCGATGGGCGGATCGAGGTCAAGGTCGATGGCGAGCCCAAGATCGAGACGCAGTACGTGAGCTCCCCGCCGCGCCTGGTCGTCGACCTCATGCACACCAAGCGCGCGACTCGGCGCACGAGCTACGACGTGCGGCTGCCGTGGGCCGCGCGGGTGCGGCTCGGCGATCATGAAGGCATGCTGCGCGTCGTGGTCGATCTTACCGCCGCGGCCGGCGAGCCCTCCGTCGCGGCGGGGCCGACGGGCCTGGTGATCACCCGGGGCGAGCTTGTGCGCGAGCCCGAGGTCGCGGCGAACGCCAAGGTCGCGACCGTGCGCGACGTGCGGTTCGAGCGGCAGGGCAAGAGGGCGCAGGTGACGGTCGAGCTCGACGGCACGCCCACGGCGATGGTGGACGACCGCTCGAGCAAGACCTGGGTGTTGCAGCTCCGTGACGCCGAGGTGAAGAAGGAGCTCGAGCGCAGCCTCGACACCACGGCCTACGGCACGGTGGTGCGCATGGTGTCCACCTACCAGGCGGCGCAAGATCCGAAGACGGTCAACATCGTCATAAACCTCACGGGCGGCGCCTCGCAGACGCTCGTCGCGAAGGGCAAGGCGCTCGTCTGGCAGATCGAGGAGAAGCCCGAGAGCACCACCGCCGTGGCGGCGAGCGCGGCCTCGCAGACGGCCGCCTTCTCCTCCGAGGAAGAGGCGAGCCGCGCCCCGAAGGAGAGCCGCCAGCGCCGCGTCAACATGCGGCTCAAGGACGCCGATCTCGTCAACGTCATCCGCTTCATCGCCGACGTCACGGGCGAGAACATCATCGTCTCCGAGGACGTCAAGGGGAAGGTCACGGTGAACCTGCGCAACGTCCCCTGGGAGCAGGCGCTCGACACCATCCTCAAGTCGCGTGGCTACGACAAGGTGCGCCAGAACAACATCCTGCGCATCGCGACCGCGGTCGAGATCCAGCAGGAGCGCGAGCGTGAGGTCGCCAAGCGCAAGACCTTGATCGAGACGGGCGAGACGATGGTGCGCATGATCGGCGTCAACTACGCGATCGCCAAGGAGATCGTGGAGCAGCTCAAGCCCATGCTCTCCACCCGCGGCAGCATCCAGGTCGATGACCGCACGAACACCCTCATCGTGGAGGACCTGCGCGAGAACTTGCGCCGGGTAGTAGACCTCGCGCGCCGCCTCGATCGGCAGACGCCGCAGGTCTTGATCGAGGCCCGCATCGTCGAGGCCTCGAGCAACTTCGTCCAGGAGCTCGGCATCC
>CAYXQW010000180.1:0-6228 GCA_964466695.1 uncultured Bdellovibrionales bacterium | reverse complement strand
GTTCTATCGTCAATCCGACGCCCAAGAGGCGCGCACCCAGGCACGTTGGGTGGTCGAGCGAGTCGAGGAAGCTCTCGACCCGAAGCAATCTCGAGGTCCGCGCCCCGCCTCATCGTAACGGCGGCGCCCCCACGCCGGCTGGCAAAGGGCCGTAACTTTGATGCTATAAGGCCCGCGCGTGTCGAGGAAGGAAACGCCGAACATGAAGATATCGCTGCGTAAGATAGATGCCGTCGCCATAAAGAGCGAGCTTCTCGCCGTCTTGGTCTTCGCGAAGGAGGCGCCCTCGGCCGAGCACGCAGCGCTCGATCGCGAGCTCTTGGGGGTCCTCACCGAGGCTACGCGCGAGGAGCGCTTCTTGGCCCAAGAGGGCGAGCTCTTGGTCGTAAACACGCTCAAACGCCTGCGCACAAAGAGGGTGGCGCTGCTCGGGGCCGGCGAACAGCACGCGCTCGACGAGGAGCGCGCGCTCGCGCTCGGGGCGAGGCTCGCTCGGCTCGCGGCGAAGGTCGGCGCGCGGAGCGTCGAGGTAGTCTTGCCCGCAAAGCTGCAGACACCCGCGATGCTGGCGTTGCTCGCCCGCGCGGCCATGCAGGGCGAGTACCGCTTCGAGAGGTATCGCGCGAAGAAGACCAAGCTCAAGGAGTGCCGCCTCGCCTTACGGGTCGCCGAGGTCACGACCGCTCACCGCGTGGCCTTGCGCCGCGCCGAGGTCGTGGCCAAAGCCGTGGCGCTCGCGCGCGAGCTCGTCGACGAGCCGGCGAACGCGCTCTATCCTGCGGGCTTCGCCGCACGCGCGGCGAAGCTCGCAAAAGCTCGCGGCCTCTTCGCGAAGGTCTACGAGGGGCAGGCGCTGTCGCGCCTCTCGATGCGCCTCCTGCTCGCCGTCGGGGGTGGCAGCGCCCACGCGCCCGCGCTCGTGCACCTTACGTATCGGGCGAAGAAGAAGGCGAAGGGTACACGGCCGCTCGTCCTCGTGGGCAAGGGCATCACCTTCGACTCGGGCGGCCTTTGCATAAAGCCCGCCGCGAGCATGGCCACCATGAAGTCGGACATGGCCGGCGCGGCGGCGGTGCTCGCGGCGATGCAGGCCATCTCCGAGCTCGGTGCGCGACGCGATGTCCACGCGGTGATCGCCTTGGCCGAGAACATGCCGTCGGGGACCGCGCTGCGCCCGGGGGACGTGGTCACGAGCGCGGGCGGCAAGACGGTCGAGATCACCAACACCGACGCCGAGGGCCGCTTGATCTTAGCCGACGCTCTCACCTTCGCCTGCGGCCTCTCGCCCGCGGCGATCATCGACGTGGCGACGCTCACCGGGGCGTGCGTGGTGGCGCTCGGCGACCACACCGCCGGGCTCTTCGCGAACGACGACGAGCTCGCCCAAAAGGTGCAAAAGAGCGCCCGCGCCGCGGGCGAGAGCCTGTGGCGCCTGCCGCTCTTGCGCGCGCTCGAGGCGGAGCTCGCAAGCGACGTCGCCGATCTACGCGGCAGCGGTGCGCGCGAGGGCGGGGCGATCACCGCCGCGCTCTTTCTCCGTGAGTTCGTGGGGAAAACGCCGTGGGCCCACCTCGACATCGCCGGCCCCGCGCTCGCCAAGCGCCACGGCACGGCAAAGGGCGCGACCGGGATCATGACCGCCACGCTCGTCGACCTGGCGGTCGCATGAGCAAGGCACCCGACGAGCCCTGGCAGGAGATGCTCGACGAGGCGCTGCGCGCGCTCGACGAGGGACGCCACCACGACGCGCTCCAGCTCTGCGACCGCGCGGCCATGATGGGTGACGAGGCCCGCTACCACGCCGCCATCTTGCGCGGCGACACCTTGCTCGGCCTCGGTGACGCGAGCGGCGCTTTGTCCACCTATGAGACCGTCGCCGATCCGGCGCGCGCCGACCCAATGCTCGATTGCGCGCGGGGCGTGGCCCTGTTCGAGCTCGGCAAGCTCGCCGAGGCCGAGAACGCCTTGCAAAGCGCGCTACGCGGCGACGACAGCCTCGCCGATGCTCACTACACGCTCGGGCTCATCGCCGAGCTTCACGGTACGGGGCAGGAAGCCGAGTACTTTCGCAGCGCGCGCAAGCTCGACCCCGAGCAGTTCTCCCTGCCGCCGTCGCTCTCGCGCGAGGCCTTCGAAAAGAGCGTGGACGAGGCCGTGGCCGTGCTGCCCGCGCCGCTGCGGGAGGCCTTGAACAAGCTGCCGCTCTTGATAAGCGACCTGCCGCACATAAACGACGTCGAGGACGGCGACCCGCCCTTGTCGCCCTTCGCGCTCGGGGTCTACGTGGGCCCGGTGCCCTTCGCCATAGACACGGTGATGGACGCGCCGTACGCGGCGCAGCCCGTGATGGTGCTCTTCAAACGCAACGTGGAGCGCGCCGCAGAGGCCTCGAAGAGGCTCGTGCAAGAGATCCGCGATACGCTCGTCTTCGAGGTCGGCTACGCCCTCGGTTACAAAGACGAAGAGCTCGAGGGGATGATCGACGACCTCGAAGGCCCGCGTTGAGTCAGGGCGCACGCGCGCGGTAGTGCTCGACGTCGAGCGCGAAGTCGCGCGCCAACGCAGCCGGGACCACGTCGACGCGGCCGCTGCCCGCCGCCGTTATGTATTGCTCTTTTGCGACCACCTTGCCAAACAGCAGCTCTGCGAGCTTGTGGCCGTCGGCCTTCTTAAGGGTGATCGTGAGCGTGGGGGCATCGAGGCCGTAGGCCCTAAGCCTCGGCGCCGCGACCTCGTCTCGCTCGATGCGCACCGCCTCGAGGCCACGCAACTTGCGCAGAAGCCCCGACAGCGTGGCCGCGTCGGCCTCGGCCTCCTCCGGCCGCACGAGCCGCCAGACATCCCCGCCGTCTTCCTTCGTGCGCGCGAAGGCGAGAGTCTTGCCCTCGCCCAAAAGCTCGAGCGCGGCCACCTCGCCGAGCTCGAAGGTCGCGATCGTGTGGTCGCGAAAGGTCGTGGGGTCGGCCGTGAGCTTCTCCAGGGCGGCGTTGCTCGCAAGCTCCATGATCGGGCCCCCCGCGGCCTCTGCCGTGGCGTAGTAACGCGAGAGCCCGCCGTGCGGGATCTTTGAGAACAACACCCGCCGCGCGGGGCCCTGCTTTACGGTGATGACCAAGGTCGCCTTGGGATGGTCGAGGCCGTACTTGGCGAGCGCCGCCTGGTCCGCCTTCTCGACGACGAACTCCTTGGCTGTGGCGTAAGAGAGCGCGGCGAACAGGGCGTCTACCCGCTCGCTGCCTGCCAAGAGCTCGCGGCCGGCGAGCGCGAGCCTCCAGCCCCCCTCCGCCTCGCGCCGGAGCGCGAAGCCGCGCTGGCCGCGCGAGATGATCTCGAGCTGCGAGACCTCGTCGAGCGTAACATCGAGGAGGCTCTTGTTGCGAAGCCCAAGCAAGCTCTGATCGAGCTCGGCCTCGAGCTTGGCGGACACCATCACCACCCGGCCGCCGCCCTCACGCTTTGCGTAGAGCGTGTCGTCGAAGGTGTTCTTCGTGCCGACCCGCAGGGCCTGACGCTTGCCGTCGGAGGTCGCGAGCACCACGCGAAACCGCGGCGGCTCGAGGCCGAAGACGCCCTCGTCGAGGCTCGCGGCGTCACCGCCGACCTCACGCTTTACCTCGAGCTTCGTCAGAGCTTCGAGCAGGCCGTTGATGACGACGTTGTCACCCCGCGTCGAAAGCGGTGAGATCAGGCGCCAGGAGTCGGTGCCGTGGGCCAGGCCCTCGCGCCTCGCGACGAAGGACCCCGCCGGCGTCTCGAGCTCTAGCTGCTTTACCGCCTTCGGGTCGAAGCCCTCGAGCACCTTTGGTTTGGCGTCGCCGTCGTGTTGCGCGGCGCGCTCGGTCTGCCAGTAGATCACGGCGCCAAGACCTACGCCCACGGCTACCGTGAAGACCATGCCCAACAAGCGACGTTTTATGAGCGTCATGATGAGACCTCGTCAGCGCTGGCGCCGGAGCAAGACGATCCCGAGGCCCGCCGCGACGATCAACACCGGCAAGATGTCGAGCGAGAAGAACTTGAGCTCGGTCATCTGCTCGCCCGTGAGGTAGAGCTGGCTGCTCGTACGCGACCGCGGCCGAATCGCGATGCGCTCTTGCTCCTCGGCGAGGAAGTGCACGACGTTGATCCCGAGATCGCGGTTGCCTTGCAGCGGCAGATAACGGTTGTTGAGCCACTCCGAGTCGCCGGCCACCACCAACCTCCCCTCGCCCTTCTCCACCTCGCGCGTGGCCGCCATGAGCACGCCGAGCGGACCCTCGTGATCCTTGTCGTCGAACGCCGCGGTCCCGCCGACGAGCTTGGTCTCGCCCCACGCCGAAGAACCCGTCTCGAGCAGCGTCACGGTCGAGACCTCCGGCGGCCCGTCTTCTGCGAAGGCGAGCGAGCGAGCGGTCATGAAGACGGCTGGAGCCGTGAGCGACTTGACGATGGGGTGATCGGACTGCGCCGCCGCCGGCTCTACCATGGGCGCCGCCGGGCCGAGGCCGAGCAGTCGGTTCATGGGGTTGGTGTCGACGATGATGTCCTTGCGAAGCTCAACCTTCCACTGCCGCAGCAGGTCGGAGAGCCCCGCGTCGCTCTCGGGCTCTACGAGCAGGAAGACCCGGCCGCCACGCGCGAGATAGTCCTCGAGCGCCCGCACCTCGGGCGCGAGGAGAGGAGCGACCGCCCCGCCGATGATGACCACCGCCGCGTCCGCGGGCAACGCGAGCGCCTCTTCGTCCTTGCCGGCCGCGGCGCCGAGCGCGACCTTCTGCCCCAAGGTCGCCTCGGGGGCCTTGCGCAGAGACAACGCCTCCACCGTGTAGCCCTCGGCGCGCAAGCTATCGGCGTAGCTCTTGTAGCCCTCGGTGGTGGTCTCGTCGTCGATCGCGGCCTCGCTGTGCCCGGTCAAGAAGTAGATGGTCTTCTGCGTCTGCTCGGCCACCTTGATGATGGCGTTGGTAAGCTCCTCCTCGCTCGCGTCCTTGGCCCGCGCCTCCTGGTCGCGCGCGGTCACGACGATGCGCGGGCCGCTCTCGACGATCTTGAACTTGGCCACGAGGTCGGGTCTGGCCGCCGGATCTATCATGGAGAAGGAGAGCCGCGCGCCCGCCGCGCGATAGCGCTGCAGCGTCTCTTGTACGCTCGCGAAGGGTCGCTCGGAGCTCGCGTAGAAGGCGTAGATCTCGACGTCGTCTTTGAGCCTCCCGAGCACGCCGCGGGTCTGGTCGGAGAGGGTGTAGAGCCCCTCCTTGGTCACGTCGAGCTCCTTTTGGTTCTTCACCGCGAGGTAGTTGGCCGTAAACGCCGCAGCGATCGCCACCACCACGCTGAGCACGCTCATCGCGGCGAGGGGCGTAGAGCGCGCCCCGAAGAACCGCCGCCAGAAGCGCGGGTTCGTGAGCGCATAGAGCGCGAGCAGGACGACGCCGAGCAGGAGCTTGCCAAAGAGCAGCGCCCCACCCTCGCCCGTGAGGAACCAGGTGAAAGGCGCGCTCGCGACGAGGACGATGCCGAGCGCACCGGCGATGCGGCCAGCGCTCGCGAGGCCATGGCCGGCCTTCTCTCGGGGGGTTTCGTTGGTGTTGATCATGGACTTGGCTCCCGTGATTTAGCGCCAGCGCTGCGCTTCGACGACGCGGTAGGTGAGGAACAGGCCGACGAGCGCGAGCGTCGCGTAGTAGACGACCCCGGACAGCTTGATAACGCCGCGGACGAAGTCGGACAGGTGCGTGGTGAGCGAGAGGTGCAAAAACACCTGCTGCCAGAAGCCATCCTGCCCACGCGCCGCGAAGCCCACGACGAAGAACATGAGCAAGATGGAGAACGAGGTGATGGCGGCCACGATCTGCGACTCGGTGAGCGCGCTCGCGAAGATCCCCACGGCCACGAAGCCCGCGCCGAGCAAGAACATCCCGGCGTAGCCCGCAAACACCGTGCGCCAGTCGAGCGGGCTCTCGCCCCCCGGCGTAGCCCCGTAATGTTGCAAGAGCAGCGGGAAGACGAGCGTGAGCGCGAGCATCATCGTCATGATGGCGAGCGCCGCGAGGTACTTGCCGAGCACGATCTCGATCGGTCGCACCGGCACCGTCATCAAAAGCTCGAGCGTGTTGCCCTTACGCTCCTCGGCGAAGAGCCGCATGGTGAGCAGCGGCAACAAGAAGAGGAAGAACACCGAGACGTTGTGCAGCACGTTGCCCACGACGACGTCGGTGAGGTTGAGCTGCTCGAGCATCCACGGCTGCT
>CAYXQW010000179.1:0-6231 GCA_964466695.1 uncultured Bdellovibrionales bacterium | reverse complement strand
TCTCGTCTTTGTCAGCCGGCCTTGACCACGGTGCGGCAACCCATGTTCAGCTTGGGGGCGACGGCGGTCTTGCAGATCATTGATATGTGGCGGGGGCGCGAGACACCGCCGCTCACTACTCTCGGCACCCAGCTCGTAGTCAGAGAGTCTTGCGGTTGTGCGCCGCGCACCGTGAATGCACCGCCGGTGGAGGCGGTCGCGGACACAAAGGGCAAGAGCGCCGACGAGCTCGTGACAAGCTCCCTCGTGCAGCTCGTCGACAACGAGCAGGAGCGGCGGCGCTTCGCTGGGAAGCTGCTGCAAGCCTTGCGCTACGAGCAAGGAGGGGTCTCGGGCAGCCTTGGTAAGGCGCTCGATGATCTCGTGTGCGCGCTGCCTGGCGCGCATCTGCCGATCTACGAGTTGCAAGGAGTGCTGGCCGCCTTGTTCAGCGCGATGAGCCTGCATCACGAGCGCGCGAGCTTCGAGGACGTGCTGCGCAACGCGAGCGCGCTCGTCGCCATGCACGCCTATCGCCGCCCCGCCTTACGGCAGCTCCGCGGCGAGTTTTTGTTGAATGAGCTTTGTGGGAGCTGGGATCTCGTCAGCACCGCGCTCTCGCTGCACGAGCTCGAGGACGCCTTGGGCAAGGTCTTGCCTCGTATCGGGATTGGCGACGCCTTCATCGCGTACCACCCCGGAGAGGACAACGATCGGCTCGTTCCTCTAGTCTATATAAGGGATGGGAGTGCCATCGCCTTGCCGGTGTCGCCGTACGAAGCGAGGGTGCTCGTGCCAGATGGCGTTTTTTCAGGGGGCGCGCGGCGCTCGCTCACGGTGATGCCGCTCACCTACAGGTCCGAGCAGCTCGGCGTCGCGGTGTTCGACTTCCCCGAGCCGCTCGAGATGTATGCCATCTTGCGTGAGCAGATAAGCGGCGCGCTGAAGGTCATTCGGATGCACGACGCGAAGCCGGCGTGAGCGCAAGCCTCGCTTGACACCGTTACCCCCCGCTCGTAGAACCGATGGACCGCCTCGGGTGTTCATCAACCCGCCGTGTGAGCTCGCGGCTGCCCGGGCGAAAGAGGGAGCGACAGCGGCACGACATGATTACGACTCGTCTTGGCAAGGTATTTCTCTTCTTCGCCTTCGCGGCGCTCTTCGCGCAAGGCTGCGCGAGCCCGGCCGGCCCTGGTCGCTGCCGCGTGTTCGTCGTCATGCAGGCGAGTAGGCAGGTCAACCCGAGCAACACGGGCGAGGCCCTGCCCACGACGGTGCGCTTCTACCAGCTCAAGGACGCGGCCAACTTGCGCAAGGCCAGCTACGAAGACCTGTGGCTACGTGGCGAGGAGGTGTTGGGGGCTGACCTCGCCGATACGCTCGAGACCATAATCTATCCGTCGGATCGGCAAACCCAGGTCATCCCCATAAAAGACGAGGCGGTGTACTTCGCGGCCGCGGCCTTCTTCCGTTCGCCCGAGGGCACCCGCTGGCGGACCTTCGCGCGCCTGCCCGATCTCGGCACGGTCGAGCGCTGCACCGACGACAAGCCCGGCGGTCCTTATTATTTCATTTTGAGCGGCACGACTATGCGCGGCAGCAAGGATCCGCCGCCCGTAGCGGGCCGATAAGAGGTGAGCGTGGCAAGCGGTGGAGAATTTATCGCCGACCGTGTGATCTGGTCGGAGGGGATGCTGGTCTCTCCGCAGCATCTGCAACAGCAAGCAGTATATAACGAGCGGGCGCTGAACTTTCGCCTGAGCGCGCTCTCACCATACGCTTGGGGGGTGCTGCGAGTGGAGCTCGATACCAACTCGCTCATCGCCGATCAGCTCGTGGTCGATGCGTTCGCCGGCGTCTTGCCCGATGGCTCGTCGCTCTGCTTCTCCAAGGGGCAGCGCGGGGTGCCGTTGCCGCGCGCCATAAGCCCATCATTCCCGGCCACGCAGCGCGTCTTGCAGGTACACCTCGGTATCGCGCGCGAGCGCGAGGGTATCGCCAACGTCGCCGAGTCGGTCGAAGAGCGGCAGATGGTGCGCTACGAGCAGATAAACCGCGACGTCGCCGATCTCGTGAGCGGACGTGAGGCGCGCGTCTTGGTCTCGTTCGGCCGCCCGCACGTCGTGGTCCTCTTCGGCGACGAGGCGAACCAAGACTACGACAGCATCCAGATCGCCGAGCTCGTCCGTGACGCCGCCGGCACCCTCGTGGTCTCGGATTCTTATATCCCCCCTTGTTTGCAGATAGGGGCCTCGCCGGTGTTGATGGCGAGCTTGCAAAGCGTCTTCGGGCTCGCGGTCGCGCGCCAACGCGCGCTCAGCGAGACCTGCCGCGAGCGCAGCGGCTCCACGCTCGAGTTCCAGTCGAGCGACATCACGGCTTTCTTGCAGCAGAGCGCCCTCAACGCGATGCTGCCCGTGCTGCAACACCTCCTCGATGCGCCGCGCATCTCGCCGTGGTCTACGTACTTGCTCTTGAGCCAGCTCGCGGGCCAGCTCTCGACGTTCGCGACCGACGCCGACCCGACGAGCTTGCCGAAGTTCAACCACACCGATCTCGGCACCACCTACAAGCTGCTCTTCGACAGGCTCACGCAGCTTTTGTCGGGGACGGTCATCAAGCGCTACTTGTCCTTGCCGCTCAAGAAATACCCGAACGGTGTCATGCTGGCCGAGCTCGAAGATCCGCGGCTCGTCGACTGTCGCACCTACGTGCTCACGGCGAAGAGCGAGCGCAACGAGGCGGCGCCCGAGCGGCTCGCCATCGACTTGCCCAAGCTCTCGAAGATCGGCAGCAAGACCACCATCAAGAGCATCGTGCAAGCCGCCGCGAACGGCGTCCCGATGCAGGTCGCGCACCGCGTGCCCTCCGAGATCCCCGTGCGCGAGGGGGTGGTCTACTTCATCCTCGACGTCGAAGACCCGGCCTGGAAGGCCGTGCTCAACGAGCGCAACCTCGCGTTGTTCATGCCGCCGCCCTACGATCCTGGCCGAGTCCGCTACGAGCTGCTCGCTATCCCCGAGGAGTAATAGACCATGCCTCCACGCTCACAGCCTCCCTCGCGTTCGGGCCCGCCCGGCGGCAAGCGGCCGCCACCACCCTCGGGGTCGCCGCGACCGCCCGCGCAGCCCGAGCGTGGCCGCGTGCCCCAGGGCCGCCCCGCCGGACAGCGCCCCGCGCCGCCGGTCGCCGCGCGCCCGCGACCCATGCCGCGGCCAGAGGCCAGGCCCGCCCCACGACCAGCCCCAAGGCCCGCTCGGGTCGCGCGGCAGGTGGAGCTCGAGCCCGAGCTCGACGCGATGAGCTCCGGGGTGGATGAGCTCACCGAGGACTGCTTCAACGCCATCATCGCCCTCCGCCACATTGACGACGGCGCGGCGCAAGACCCCGAGCGTGTGCAGAAGCACTTTCGCAAGCTCATCACTCGGATGATCCAGGACGCCCCGCGCCTGCGCGTGCCGCACGACGACGCGCAGGAGATGGCCTACGCCATCGCCGCTCTGGCCGATGAGGTGGCGCTGAACGGCTCGCCGACCTTGTCGCAGTACTGGATGGGCAACCTCTTGCAGATGCACTTCTTCGACGAGAACGCCGCCGGCGAAGGCTTCTTCGAGCACCTCGATGCCGCGCGCGCGGCGCGACGCTACCTCAAGGTCTATTACCTCTGTCTCATGCTCGGCTTCGTCGGTCGCTACGCCATGCACGGCGGCGAGGCGGAGCTCGCTGACCTGGCCGCCTCTATCCGCGATACCTTGCGCCGTGGAGGCATCTCGGAGCCCGAGACGCTCTCGCCGAACGGCGAGCGCCCCAAGGAGGCGCTCACGAAGCCGCAAAAGACACTGCAGCTCATCTGGATCCCGGCCGGCGCCATCGCGGCGGCCGCGATCTTGTACGTGGTGCTCGCGGCGACGGTCGCGCACCGGGCCTCGGCGCTGGTAACCTTCCTCGGCACGCTCGTGAGATAAAGGGGGCGAAGATAATATGTGGCTCTATGTCATAGCCTTCAACCTGCTCGTCTTGTTGTGGGGCATCGTCGTCGTGCTCGGGTTGCCGGTGGCGGTCGCCATCGTCGGGACGTTGCTCGTCGCGCTCGCGCTCATCACGATGTTCATCCTCAAGCGCCGCGCCGCCAAGAAGGGGGCCGAGGGGATAGAGAAGGCGCTCGATCGCCAAGCGAGCGAGCAGTCGAGCAGCGTCCGGCCGGATCGTCGCGGCGAGATCGTCGAGATGCGCCAGCAATTTCAGAGCGAGCTTGCGGCGCTCAAGAAGACCAACCTCGGCGGCGGCGGGATGGCCGCCTTGTACTCGCTGCCCTGGTATATGATCATCGGCCCGCCAGGCTCGGGTAAGAGCACGGCGCTTCGCAACTCCGGCCTCAGCTTCCCCTCGCGCCGCGGCAACGTGCGGGGCATCGGTGGCACGCGACACTGCGATTGGTGGCTCGCCAACGAGGCGGTCATCCTCGACACCGCCGGGCGCTACGCGGTCGAGCAGGACGATCGCGATGAGTGGCTCTCGTTTCTGGACATCCTGCGCAAGCACCGCAGCAAGAAGCCGGTAAACGGCGTGATCGTCGCGGTCAGCGTCACCGACCTCGGCGGGCGCAGCGAGGAGGAGATCGAGGATCTCTCGCAGCGGCTGCGCGAGCGCGTCGACGAGATCACGACGCGCCTGCAGATGGTCGTGCCGGTCTATCTCATCTTCACGAAGTGCGACCTCGTCCCCGGGTTCATCGAGGTCTTCGGCGGCATGCGCAAGGAGGAGCGCGGCCAGATCTTGGGCAGCACCTTCCCGATCGAGGGGCAACAAGACGGGGTCGCGGGCGAGCGCTTCGGCGTGGCCTTCGACGAGCTTACAAGCAGCATCCGCCAGCGCGTCTACGCGGGGCTCGACGCCGAGCGGCGCCTCGATGCTCGGGCCCTCATGTATCAGTTCCCGCAGCAGCTCGCGGCGCTCCGCGGCGCGGGTTTGCAGCTCGTCAGCGGGCTCTTCGCCGGCGACGTCTACAGCGAGCCGCCGATCTTGCGCGGGGTGTACTTCACGAGCGGCACGCAAGAGGGCCGGCCGGTCGATCTGCTCGCGGCCAAGGTGGCCGAGGCCTTCGGCGTGAACAGCGGCGAGGCGGCGGCGCCGGTCGCGGCCAAGAGCTATTTCTTGCGCGACGTGTTCGCGCGCGTGATGTTCCCGGACAAAGACGTGGCCGTGCGAAGCGCCACGGGCAAGCGCGAGATGCTTCTCGGCCGCATCGCCATCGGCGGCGCTGCTCTTTTGAGCGCCTTGCTGCTCGCCTTCTTGCCGCTCGGCGCCTATCGGCAGAACGTCGCGGTGGTCGACTCGACGGCGACGATCGTCAAGGAGGTCCTCGCCGAGCGCGAGCGTCACAAGAACAGCCTGGTGCCGCCCTCGGTGCTCGAGTCGCTCCGCGTGCGACTCGGCGAGCTCAAGCAGTGGGAGGCCGACGCGCCGCCGCTCGCCATGCGCTACGGCATGTACCAGGGCGGGACGATCTTCCCGCACCTGCGGCGGTTCTATATCCAGACCTTGCAGCGAGAGCTCTTCTCGCCGCTCGTCTTGCAAGACGCCAACGAGATGCGCTCTTTGCGCCAGGTCTACGACTTCAACGCCCGCCTCTCCGACGAGGAATACGCGCGCTACTTCGACAAGCTCAAGATGCACCTCTTGCTCACCGTGCCGCGCCATGAGAGCGAGCCCGTCGTGGAGGGCGACGTCATGCGCTGGCTCACCGAGAAGGCCAGCACGCGCTGGGCGGGCGCGCTCGGGGTGGACACAGACCCGCGCACGCGCGCGGCCATGGAGGCCAACGTCAAGTTCTATCTCGAGCTCTTGCAGGCCGACCCCTCCTTGGCCATCGTCCGCGACGGCGGCGCGGTCACCGACACGCGGGCCTTGCTCGCGCGCGTACCTTACACCGAGGCGGTGAAGCAGGTGGTCGCCGAGACCGCGGGGGCCGAGCGCGAGCTCAACATAAGACGCATCATGGGCGGCGAGGCCACGCCCATCGTGAGCGACCGCAGCGTGCGCATCCGCCCGGCGTTCACGCGGTGGGGCTTTGAGAGCAGCGTGCGTGAGCGGCTACGCGCCCAAGGGGTGAAGAGCGACGCCTGGGTGCTCGGGATAAAGCAGCTCGAGCGCAACGACGCCGAGGCCTTCCTCACGGAGCTGCGCTCGGCGTACTTCGCGCAATACATCGAGGAGTGGCGCGTCTTCCTCGAGTCCTTACGCATAAGTCAG
>CAYXQW010000178.1:5833-6257 GCA_964466695.1 uncultured Bdellovibrionales bacterium | reverse complement strand
TCAAGAAAGCCCTGCCCAAAGGAAGCTTCGTGGTGGTGTTCGGCGACACGGGTATGGAGTTTCCTGACACCTACGATGTCATCAAAAAGACCAAGCAGCAATGTGTGGAGGATGAGATGCTGTTTTACATTGCCAAGTCGCACCTCAACCCGAAAGAATCGTGGAAGTTATTCGGACCCCCGTCACGTGCTCTGCGTTGGTGTTGTTCAGTACATAAAAGCACGCCGCAAACGTTGAAGTTGAGGGAAGTAACCGGAAAGAATAATTTCATTGGTCTTGATTTTGTCGGGGTTCGGGCGCAAGAAAGCGTCGCTCGAAGCGCATACAAGTACGAGAATTATGGCGCAAAACAAAAGGGCCAATTCAGTCATAGTTCAATTCTCGAATGGACATCAGCGGAGATATGGCTTTATATGTATGCGAA
>CAYXQW010000178.1:0-5823 GCA_964466695.1 uncultured Bdellovibrionales bacterium | reverse complement strand
GTTATCATTAACGAGACGTATAAAAAAGGAAATGGTCGTGCGGGCTGCCTGTTTTGTCCGATGTCAGGTGGCATAAGCGATTTTATGCGTCGGAGTGCATATTGCGATGAAATAGACGAGTATGTCAAAATAATCAAAGATACAAACGATTGGGATAGGCAAAGCAAGACTGATACGGAAACTTACATTACGAGCGGAGGTTGGGATAATAGACGAAGCGGGCGTGGTATTAAAGCCAACTTTTTGCGTTACAAAGAAAGTACTAAAAATGGCATGATTACCATTGAACTCATAAGCTCTTTGTCAGACTGGGAAGAGTGGATAAAGACCGTAAGCGACATTGGAGTAAAATATGAAGTAAAAAAAACAAAACATGGATATATAATTTTTGTTTCTGAGCAGGCAATGAAGGAAAACCCGACATGGGGTAAGATATTCCGACAAGCGTTCAGGAAAGCTGCTTATTGTTCTGGTTGCAGAGTATGCGAGACAAACTGTAAAAACGGTTGCATAAGTTTTGAGACTGGCAAAGTGAAGATAACAAACTGTCTGAATTGCTTTGAGTGTCACGACTTACCCGGAGGATGTCTGATGTACAATTCATTAAAAATGCCACAAGGAGAGAAAAAAATGAAAGCTATCAATTGTTTCGATGATCACGCACCAAAATCATTTTGGCTCGTCTCATTCTTCAAGTACGAGAAAGAGTTTCTCACGAACAACGACTTGGGACCAAACCAATTTACACATTTCAAACGGTTCCTTCGTGATGCGAGTTTAATTGATGATAATTCATTTTCTTCTTTTGCGAGATTGATTTCTCAAATCGGGTGGGAAACAGATACTGCTTTGGGACTTATACTTATAAATCTAGTTTGTAACAATGCTCAAATTGAGTGGTATGTAAAAACCCTCGATGTAGGACGTACCTACGACAAAAAGTTTGCGGAAGAAATGCTACTTGCGACTGAGGTTAAAGAAAAGGCGGCAAGGTCAGTTGTAAAATCTTTTAAGCGTCTGGTGGAAACACCGCTCGGCACGAGCCTGCACTGGGGTTTCGTTACCGAAGATGGCGATCTTGTCCGCACAAAATGCTCGGTGAGCGACCCGCGTGTGGTGCTGTACGGGCTGTTCAAGTTTGCGGAGAAGTGCAACGACTACAAGGAGTTCACCCTCGCTACGCTCTTGAACGACAGCATCGACCGCGACGGCATAAGCCCCACACGCATCTTCGGGCTTGGCCGCGAGGATATGATGCCGCTCCTCTTAGGTCTCTCGGCGAAGTACCCGGAGTTTATCACGGCGTCGTTCACGCACGACCTCGAAAAGATAACGCTGGCAGAGGACAAATCGTCCGGGGACGTACTTGACTTGTTTAAGGGGGATACTGAAAATGCCTAACAACAAATACCGCGAATACTTCGACATCGATGAAGCATATTTTCCCCAAATTACAGATTCGTCTATTAAAGGCAATCCTAATTTGTGGAAAAAGACTTTTCCGCACGATACTTTTATTAGAATGCTGACGGACATGGAGCGATTGTTGGCAAGGCAAGAAAAACGTTCGCTTTGGATTGAAGGGTCATACGGCACCGGAAAATCGCAATGTGCCTATGCAATGCAGAGAATACTCGATGTGTCTGAAGAAGAACTGCGCACATATTGGAAAAAATTTGAACCGCTAAAAAATAAGACGGATTTGCTTGAAAAACTTGTCGGTCACAAACGAAAAGGCATTATTACTGCCTATCGCTATGCTTCAGGACAGATTTCCTCTCCTCGCGACCTTTTTATTGCTGTACAAGAAACCTTAAAAAAAGCTTTAAAAAAAGCTAATCTGTACACAGGCGAAAAAACCCTAAAAGAGAGCGTTATTGCTTGGATTGATGACCCTACACATAAATTATTTTTTGATGCCTTACTTAAAAAACCTGAATGGTCTGCACTATTCGCTCAGTCTTCTACGGATGAAGTCCTTTCCTCTCTTCGCAAGGACGGCGAGGTTAAAACGCTGATGGACAACATTTTCTGCCTTGCCGATAAGGAAGGTATTACTGCTTTAAATATTGATGCTGATCGGCTTATAGATTGGCTGAATGATGTTATAGACCACAATAGTATTAAAGTCGTTTTTATCTGGGATGAATTTTCAGACTATTTTAAGAATAACCGCGAAAGTCTTTCTGAATTCCAAAGACTCGCAGAACTTGTGAATTTAAAGCCTTTCTTTTTTGTTCCTGTTACACACGAATCGGGACAGCTTTTTACAACCCCTGACACTACTTGGACAAAAGTGCGTGATAGATTTGTTTCGGTAAATATTGATTTGCCCGATAATCTTGCATTTGAACTGATTGGTCATGCTTTCAATGTCAAATCAACAGCTCAAAGCAATTGGGACATATTGGTTGATGGCGATTTGGGCAGTCGAACAGCAACTTCCCGTTCAAAGGTGATGGAAGCTGCAAAAATTACTCGTCAGCAAGTTATGAAAGACATTATGCCACTTCACCCAATGACTGCTCTGTTATTGCATCATATTGCAAAAGCTTTCAAATCCAACCAACGAAGTATGTTTGACTTCATAAAGTCTTCGAATACAGAAGATGTGCAAGCGTTTCAATGGTTCATCGAGAATTATGGTCCCTTTGACGACCACCCGCTTCTCACGGTGGATATGCTTTGGAACTTTTTCTATGAAAAAGGCAGGGACAACCTGACCTCTGATACTCGGTTGATACTGGACACCTTTCCGCAGCAGCAGAACTTGCGTGAGGACGAGAAAGCTGTCCTTAAAGCTATCCTCATTATGCAGTCGATTGACCAGCGTTTGGGCGGCACGATTGACCTTTTCAAACCGACCGAGCAAAACCTTAGTTATGTCTTTGAGGGCATTCCTGATTTAGAGGGTGCGACGGCAGAGAATCTCGCCAAGGGACTGAAGGACAAAGGTATTTTGGTCTCCAATCCGATAAGCGGCGGACGCTATGTCTATGCCGCCGCCGTGCTTGCAGGCGACCAATCGAAAATCGACAATTACAAGAAGGACGTAAGGCAGAATAGCACAACCGCGAAGCTCGTGACCGAAGGTGGGCTTTCCACCGTGTTGTCGCTTTCTCCTGCTCTGCGTCTGCGCTTTGAATCCGAGCCGGGCACGGGCAAGATTACTCCCGTAACCGCCGCAGATTTCACCCGAACAATCAATATCCTCCGCGACAGAGCCACAGGATGGAATTTCCACGCCGTTATCGCCTTTGGCAAGGACGACGCAGAATCGGCGACGTTCCGCAAGACGCTCAGAACAGCGGTTGCGGATAAGCAGTATGAAAACATCGTATTCATCGATGCGCTCTTCACTCCGCTTGGGCAAGAGGCGTTTGAGCAGTATGTGGACTTCTCCGCTATGGCGATGTACTACCAAGGCAATCAAAACACGTCATCGCGGGAAAATGCGGATAAGGCAAAGCGTGTCTTAGACCAAGACTGGAAAAACCGCATCTACAATGGTCAGTTTGTCGTATACACATACGCAAATCAAGAGGGCGAAAAACTCGGAAACGGGCAAGGAGTGGCAAGTATCCTCCAGACCATTGTTACAAACAAGTTCCGGTATGTGTTTGACTTTGCCAAGAGCCTTACCGAGAGCCAGTTGAAACTCACGCCCGCTATGAAGCAATCGGCGAAATCCGGTATTTCACAGACCACGAGAGGTGTGGTTGTCGGCATCGAAAAGAATGTCCTTCCGACCGTCTGGAAGATTGATAGGTATTGGGAAAACCCGACGACCGCTTCTTTGCCCATCTCGAAAATTAAGGTCGAGGTGGATAAGCGCGTCGAGGTAGCGTTTGCCCGTGATGGGCAGATTTCGATTGGCGAGATTTACGACTTCCTAGAGGACACCTACGGCTTTGCACCGTGTAACCTCTCATCTTTTATTGCCGGTTTCCTGCTGAAAGAGTACGGCAGCGAGCCGTTTCGCTACAGCGACTCTTCCGGCGGTCACGAGCAGATGACACAGGACAAACTTGCGGAGATGCTCGGCAACTACATCGGCAAATCACCGAAGCCTACCTATATTGTGAAGATGACCGCCAATGAGATGGCGTTCTACGAACTGACCGAAAAAGCGTGGAGCATACCAGCCAATTCCTGTTCGTCTGCAGGGCAGGCCGCAATAGCCGTGTCTGCAAAGATGCGCGGGTTGAACTTGCCCGTATGGTGCCTTGAAGAGGTGGACACGGTCGGCATCTTTGACGTGGTTCAGAAGTACATTGAACTTGTTCAGAAAGAAGGCAACGAGGCTCACAAGAAGGCGGTTGAAATCGGCAAAATTGCGTCTGCCAAGCCCTCGCTCGCCGACAGTCTGTTTGCCTTGATTACAAGAGAAAATTGCCAAAAAGGTATGCGCGAATATCTCCGCTCATTCGAGGGCGGTAAGGTTATGGAACTCGCAACGGCAATTGGCGCGGAAAATAACGTCCTTGCCGACATTCGCCGTTCGTTCGGCGTGAAGCACTCATGCCTTTGGGATAAACAAACCGGAGAAGACGAAATTCGCAAATTGCTGACGGATTATAGCGTAGTCAAGGAGAGTAACACTATTTTGAATACGTCAGCGCACTCCCTGAACGAAGCATACAAAGAGTGGCGCGAGCGCCTGAAATTCATCGGCATCTCGTGTGAAGCGCTACGGGCAAAGTACCCCCTATTAGCCAAAACCTTTGACACGCTCCTGAAAATCTGTAAGCAGGAGGATATCCTGCCCGAACAGTTGAAAACCCTCCACACCGAGTTGGTGGCGCACGGAGCGGAAATCAGGGAACTCCTGAGCAACGACAGGAGGGTCTTTGCTGATGTATATGAAGCCTACCTTGAAGACCTCAGTGCCGATGAAATAGCCGTCGTAAAGACCAATGTCGGGACGGGGCTTTTCGAGTTGCCGAAAACCGACTGTAACGTCAAGGTCAAAGAAGCTGCCGAGGAGTTCCGTAAAAACCAGTTGAAATCGCAACTCTTTCGTTTGTGGAAAGACAAGACGGGAACAAAAAATCCGCGTGAATGGTCGAGCCGGTACAGGACGCCTATCTTGTGTTGTGTTTCTGGCGTAGAGTTTGAGCGGGCAAAGAAGGCGTTCGACACGCTGAACCGCAACTGGAGTACGGATTCCGAAATTAAAACCGCTCTTGCCTTCCTTGAATCCACCACGCTATTTGACGTTCTTGCAGACGACGATAAACGGAACGGGGCATTCAAGCGGGATATCATCGGAATTTACAGCACATTACTTCCCGACCTCGATAGAGTCAGGGATGCGCTTGACCACCTTTCGGTCGATGTTTATGACTGGCGTGATAATCCAGGTGTGAAGTCCAAAGTTAAGCAACTTGCCGACGCCGAATACAACGCCGGCGGTAGCGACAAGGTTCTCCTGAAAATTGACGATATGGACGATGCCCAGTTGAAACAGTATCTGAAACGGCTGGTTAAAGACAGCATAACACTAGGAATTGAAATACTGGCGAATGGAGGTTGAGGATAATGCAAATTGACTCGGTAAAAAAATATCTAACTTCCGCAGTCAAGACACCATTTTTCCTGTTCATCAACGATGGGCAGTATCTGTCCCTTATAGACGAGTTGAAGGTTTGCGGGTTGGATTTTGTCCCGATGAGCAGCTTTTGCAGCGGCGATGATAAAATTCCTGACATCGACAGACTTCTCAATTATATCGAAGCCGCTGATGTGAACGCAAACGGCAAGAAGCTTGTCGTGACGGGACTTGGAGAGTTTCTTGCACTTCGGGGAACAGATGAGGCGACA
>CAYXQW010000177.1:0-6278 GCA_964466695.1 uncultured Bdellovibrionales bacterium | reverse complement strand
AGCTCGCGGAGACAATCAAAAGCGTATGCGAAAAACCACCGTCTTCCTCGCTTTGGTAATCGCGCTGTCACACGGCGTTCACGCCTCCGCCGACCCCGCGCCGCCGCCCTTGCGCCTCATGCTCACGCGCATCGGCAATACTTGAAGGAGCCGACGAGGCGACCGCGAAGCTCGTCGAGACCCGCGTGGCGGCGCTCGTCGGCGGCCGCGCGAACATGACCATCATCACGGCCGAAGAGATCGAGGAGCTGCTCGCGCACGAGAAGCAACGCGAGGTCTTCGCCTGCGACGGCGAAGAGGCCACCTGCCTCGCCGATCTCGGAGACGTGAGCAACGCCGACCTGCTGCTCTCCTCGAAGCTCGGCAAGGTGGGCACGAGCCTCGTCTTGCACCTGACGCTCCTCGAGCCGAAGACGAGCAAGGTGCGCGGGCGCGGCACGGTGACCTGCGAGTCGAGCGCGGAGCTGCTCGAGCTCTTGCCGCACGCGGTGGAGGAGGCCTTCGGCGTGGAGACGAGCGCGGCGGAGAAGCCCGCGTTCGCCATCGACAAGCCCAACGCCAAGGCGGCCGTCTTCCCACTCGCCGGGCACAACGTGGGCGCGGACGTGGCTGCGAGCTTGACGCAGGTGGTGGCGCTCGAGCTGCGACGTCAGGGCGGCCTGCAGGTGATCTCGCAAGACGAGATCGCGGCCATGCTCCAGCTCGAGGCACAAAAAGACGAGCTCGGCTGCTCCGACACGACCTGCTTCGCCGAGATCGGCGGCGCGCTCGGGGTGGACTACCTCGTCGTCGGCAACGTGGGCCGCCTCGAGGACACCTTCATGGCCAACCTCAAGCTCATCGAGACGAAGAAGGCCGAGGTAAAAAACCGCGCGAGCGAGACCTTCAAAGGCCGCGAGCAAGATCTGCTGCGCGCCACGAAGTTCGCGACCTACAGCCTCGTGGGCACCGCGGTCACGGACACGGGCAGGCTCGTCCTCAAGGTGACCCCCGAGGACGCACAGCTCACCATCGACGGCGAGGAGCGCGCCGCGGGCGACCAGAGCGCGCGCCTCGCCGCGCTCTCCCCGGGCCGGCACGCGCTGCGCCTCGATCACGAGGATTATTACAGCACCTACCTCGAGACCTATGTCGAGCCCGGCGCCACGAACACCCTGCTGCTCACCCTCGAGGCGCTGCCTCTGCCCTGGTACAAAAAATGGTGGGTCTGGACGGTGAGCGCCGCGGTGCTCGGGGGCGCGGCCTTCCTGACGGCGCGCTCACTTAGCGGTGGCGAGGTCGAGACGGGTACGGTGGCGCTCAGCGTAACACGTGAGGCACAGCCATGATGAAAGCACGGTGGCTCGCCTGGCCTCTCCTGCTCCTGGTGGTGAGCTGCGGCCAAGGAGAAGCGGGGCGCGTGCAGCTCTCACTGGCGACCGACGCCGAGGGTGAGGTGTTGGTGCTGCCGCCGTGGGCCGTGCTGCTTCGGGTCTCGATCTCTGGCCCCGGCATCGAGCGCCCTATCGTCCAGGAGCTCGCGCTCGAAGGCGGCGTTGTGCAGACCGTGCGCATCGGCAATGTCCCGACCGGGGCCGATCGCGTGCTGCAAATCTCCGTGCTGACCGAGTCGGGCTGGGTCGCCTACTACGGCACGAGCGCGCCCTTTTCGGTCAAGGCAAAGAGCATCGCGCAGATCACGGTGCGCGTGGATCCCGCGCCCGGCGCCGACGATCCTCCAGACAGCCCGAGCTTCGCGCTGCTCGTAAACGACGGGGCCACGGCGACCGCGAGCACCGAGGTCACGCTCGAGCTTACGGCCACGGGCGTGAGCGAGATGGCCGTATCGAACATCGCGCTCGATCCCGTCGCCGACTGCGCCACCTTCCCCTTCGTGCCGTACGACGCCGCGCCCTTCACCTTCGGCTTGCTCGCGGGCGACGGCCCGAAGGTCGTCTACGCGCTCGTGCGCGACGCGGCGGGCTATTGCTCGCGCCTCATCGCGAGCGACCCGGTGCTCCTCGACACCACCGGCCCCGCCATCAACGCCGCGCTCTTACAAGGCACGCCGCGGCCGCCCGGCACGGAGGACACGGTCTTGGGCCTCGCGGGCGCGACCGAGCCTTCGGCGACGATCGAGATCTTCTCCGAGGAGGAGCTCCTCTCCCTCGTCGCGAGCACCACGGCCGACGACGCCGGAGCCTTCGCGCCGCAGAGCATCGGCGACAACTACACCGACGAGGCGGGCGCGGGGCTCGTCGGTCAGAGCACCTTCCACTTCATCGCCACCGACGCGCTCGGCAACCGCGGCGCCAAGGTCACCTGGCAGACCGACGTCACGCCCCCCGAGATCGACGTCAGCTCCTTTACGCCGGCCATGGCGCGCCGCGGGGTCACGCTGAACGTAAGGGTGCACGCCAAAAGCCAGCTCGCCACGCCGCCCGAGGTCCGCCTCACAGGCTACCTTGGCGGAGCGCTCGGCGAGGCCTTCGACTGCGACACCTTCGACGCGGTCTCCTCCGCCTACCTCTGCACGTACGCGACCACAGGGGTCGAGCCCGAGGGCGCGATGACCATCGTCGCGATAGGCACAAAGCCCGGCGCGGGCAACATCGCGCGCGTCGAGGGCGGCCCCGTCATCTTCGACTACACGCCGCCTGACCTCACCTTCTCGGCCTCAGACCTCGTGCTCACCATGAACCCCTCGCCGACGCCGGATACTTTGTTCGTGCCTCCGGGCACCCTCGAGCCCAACAGCACTCTCATCATCTACAACGCCTGGGGCAGCTCCTTCGGCGCCTGCGGAGACCACGAGGTCTACGCCGAGCTCTTGGTGGACAGCGCGGGCGGCATAAGCCACGCCTCGCTCGGCGACGACATTGTCGAGGGCATGGCGCGAGCGCGCTCGGTAGACGAGGCTGGCAACGATCCGTGTGACCCATCCTGCCTCCCCGGAGATCCCATCTGCTGCCCCGAAGGCGGGATCGATATCGCGACTTGCTCTTCCTTCGTGAGCCTTTGCAACGACGCCTCGCCGCCCTCGACCTATCCTATCGCCTACCCCGAGCAGGTCATCTCCTCGCGCACGGCGACCATCTACGCGCTCGCGAGCGACTCCTCTTGCCCGGGCGTCACCTCCGTGGCCCTGACCGAGTGCCAGCTCGACGGCGGCGCCTTTGCGCCGTGCATGCCGAGCATCACCTACGACGACCTCGCGCTCGGACCGCACATCTGGTCCGTGCGCAGCGTCGACACGGTGGGCAACACCGAGTACGCCTACGAGCACGAGTTTCGCGTGCAAAGACGCACGACGCTCTACGACACCTACGCGCTCGGCTCCTTGCAAAACTGGTCCTACGAGGACCTCACGCAGAAGGCCTACCTCGCAGATGACGCGGGGGTGGGGCACCTCTTCGTCGGCGGCGAGGCGCTCTGGCACTTCTACGACGACGGCGGCGGCTTCGCCGCCGAGGAGATCTTCCGCGCACCCGCCATGATCCCGGTCGCGGTGAGCGCGGGGGGCAATTTCCACGTGCTGTTCGCCTCCATGGACGGGAGCTCCCTGCTCCTCGCCGAGGGCGAGACCGGCGCCTGGGAGATAGAGATCGTGGCGCGACCTTACAACGTGCTCGGCGGGATAGACCTCGCCATCGACGGCACAGGGGCGACTCACGTCGCCTACAGCACCTGCTCTTCGACCACTTGCACGGGGAGCTCGGCGAGCGTCTTCATCCTGCGGCGCGAGGCGGACGGGTCCTGGACCACGCTCGACGCGGCGCCCAACGCGGTAAGAGCCAAGAGCCCGCGCCTGCTCTTCGACAGCGAAGATAACCTCTGGCTCGCCACGGTTCGCCACGAATCAGCTCTGCACGTGCTCGCCATGGCGTGCCGGAAGGAAGGCGTCTGGGACGCGGCCATCGAGCTTGCCTCGCCGCCCGCGGCGCTCGCCACTGGCCTGCTCGATCACTTCCCCACCTTCACGCTCACAGGCGGCACCAGCCCCCTCCTCCGACGGCGACCTGGCCGCGGTGATCTATGACGGCGGCGTCTTTGGCGACGCCTCGGCCCCGGCCTACCAAGGCGCCTCGGCGCTCGCGAGCTCGCCTGGCAGCGAAAAATGGTACGCCTCGGCCCACACCGCGACGCCCGGCTTCGTCGGCCTCGCACAACATGGCCCCGCGTGGTCTTCGCAAGCGCTCGAAGCCAAGGGCGCGCCGCGCGCGGTCGCCGCCGCGGTGCTGCAAGAGGGCACGCTCGCCACGGCCACGGTGGATGTCGTCTACGGCGACTCGGGCTTAAGCTATATCGAGCCGCTCTACCTCGGGCGCACGCGGCTCGCGGCGGGGGTAGAGACCCAGCGCGACATCGTGATCGCCGAGGAGAATATAGAGATCGTGGCCGACACCGACGGGGTCCGCACCTGCGTGGTCTGGTGCAATCGGCTCGCCCAGAGCCTACCCCTCTCCGATCGCCTCCTCGGGGTGTGTCATCTCGAGGGCGCAGCCGAAGGCGAGGCCGAGGTCATCATGGCGGACGACGGCCAGGGCTACGCGCCCGACGTCGCCGTCCTCGGCGCGGAGAAGTGGGTCGTGCACATAAGCTATACCGACAGCGCGAGCTGGCGCGCGCGCCTGCGGGTAGAGCACCACGACGGCACTGGCTGGAGTCGGATCGGGCCTTTCACCGCAGATGGCACGAGCGCCGTCGAGCCACGCATCGGCCGCCGAGCCGGGGTCGGCCCCGTGATCGCCTACCGCTACGAGACCGACCTGACACGGCTCGTCTGGTGGGACGGCACAGGCTTCGTCTCCCCCACCGAGCTGCCGGCGCTCATAAGCGACAGCTTGCAGAGCCTCGATATCATCGCCGACGATACGCCGGACGGTCGCGTCTGGGTGGTGCGAGGCACCACGAACGGGCGCTTGCTCATAACCTCGGTGGACCTCGCGACCGAGGACACGGGCACCACGACCTGCGAGACGTGCGTCGAGCTCTTCGACATCACGGGCGCCGAGAGCCCTATCGTCACCGCCGCGGCGCATAACTCGGGCCGCGTGGTCTTGGTGTCGTATAAATCAAACGCGGGCAACGACAGCGTCTTGCACACCTGGGAATGCAGCGGCGCCGCGTGTCTTTGCGCGAGCCCGCCCTGCGCCCGCGTGGTGGCGAGCCTATCGGCCGCGATGCAGCCCATGCGCTATGACCGCGCGCTCGGTTGGGTGGCGGCGAGCGACCCCGCGCACCTCGTAAACGGCAGCCTCGTGCGCAACCGCCTCGCCGCGGCCTTCGACTCGCAGGGGCGGCTGCGACTCGGCATCCAATATCGCGACTACGATCTTACGTGGGGCAGCTACAACTACGGCCTGGTCATAGAGGGAGGCGACGGGGTGCTGCGGCTCTATCCGGCTGTCCCCTCGGGCAACGACGACGCGCTGGCGATAGACCTCATCGTGGGTCCAAACGACAAGGCGCGGCTGTTTTGGCCCGAGTATCGCACCGGGCGGGTCTTCGCGCTCGCCGAGGACGACCTTTGAATCAAGGTCGCAGGGCGAGGTCGAGCTCGCGCTCGAGGTCGGCCACGTCCTCGAGCCCCACCGAGAGCCGGATGAAGTCGTCGCCAATACCGGCCACGGCGCGCGCCTCGGCGGTCAGGTTGCGGTGCGTGGTGCTCGCCGGGTGGATGACGAGCGACTTGGTGTCGCCGATGTTGGTGCTGTGGCACAAAAGCTCGACGCGATCGATGAAGCGCCGCCCCGCCTCGTAGCCACCCTCGACACCGAAGCCGATCATGGCGCCGAAGTGACGACGCAAGTACTTCTTGGCCTCGGCGTGCGCCGGGTGATCCGCGAGCCCCGGATAGCAAACCCAGCGCACGCGCGCGTGGGCCGCGAGAAATCTCGCCAGGCGGGCGGCGTTTTCGCAGTGCCGCTCCATACGCACGTGCAGCGTCTCCATGCCCCGCACGAGCAGGAAGGCCGCGAAAGGCGACATACAGCCGCCCGTGTTCATGAGCACCTTCGCGCGCAGCCGCCCGAGGAAGGCCTTAGGACCGAGCTCGTCGACGAAGGAGCGGCCGCTCGGCGCCAGCTCGTGCAAGAGCGGGTAGCGCTCCTTGGTCCAGGTGAAGCGGCCGGTGTCTATGACCATGCCCCCGAGGATGCTCCCGTGACCGTCGAGGTACTTCGTACACGAGTGCACGATGAGATCGGCGCCGTAGTCGACGGGGTTGGTGAGATACGGGGTGGCGAGGGTGTTGTCCACGACGATGTGTGCCACCTCGTTGGTGGTAGCCATGCCGA
>CAYXQW010000176.1:2186-6339 GCA_964466695.1 uncultured Bdellovibrionales bacterium | reverse complement strand
GCAGCACGGTATGGTCTGGGTCGTCGGGGCCACCTGGATAATAGAGGTTCCATCCAGGTTGCCAGATGGCGTTGCGCACCGCGGCGTCTTCCACTACCTCCATGTCACCACCGAGCATGAGGCCCAGAAACTCCTTGGGCGCGCAGTAGCAGACCGAGACGGCCGGGTTCACGCGTAGCTCGGCGATCTTGGACGATGATGTGTTCGTCGTAAAGAAGGTATCAAATCGGCCGCCATGGGTTGCGAAGAAGCTGGTGAGACCTGGGAACTGCACCTTGTTTCGCAGGTTGAACATAGCTCGTGTTTGCGGCCGACCGTG
Source organism: uncultured Bdellovibrionales bacterium (assembly GCA_964466695.1). Classification (GTDB taxonomy): domain Bacteria; phylum Myxococcota; class XYA12-FULL-58-9; order XYA12-FULL-58-9; family JAFGEK01; genus CAYXQW01. Next base: position 6,020 of record CAYXQW010000176.1, on the reverse strand, counting down.
CTGGTCGATCGTCGCGACATAGGCCGCTTCGGCTCGTTCGAACAGGTCTTGGGCGTGGCCATTTGCCTCTGATGTTGTCACGGTCGCTCCTTTGTTCTATATAGAATTTTTCTATATAGAACTATTATCCCGCGTCCGCCCTCAAAAACAAGCCAAATCTTTGACACGTAGAGGACGTGCTCTTCTACGGCGCCTGATCCGCGCGGCGGGCCTCGTCGCGCACGAGCTCGACGATGGCGCGAAGCCCGAGCTCGTAGGACAGCGCGCCGAAGCCGCACAAAAGACCCACCGCGACATCGGTCAGGTAAGAGTGGTGGCGAAAAGGCTCGCGCTTGTAGACGTTGGAGAGGTGCACCTCGACGAACGGGATCGCCACGGCCACGAGCGCGTCGCGCAGCGCCACTGAGGTGTGGGTGAGCCCGCCGGCGTTGAGCACGATGCCGTCGGCGCGCCCGCGCAAGTCGTGGATGGCGTCGATGAGCACCCCCTCGTGATTGCTCTGTAGGCAGGTGATCTCGGCGTCGAGCTCGGCCGCGAGCACCGCGAGCTTCGCGTCGATGTGGCCGAGGCTCGTGCGGCCGTAGACCTCGGGCTCGCGCTCGCCGAGCAAGTCGAGGTTGGGCCCGTGCAGCACGGCCACCCGCACGAGACTGCCGTCGCTCTGCTTGCGCGCCGCCAGCGGCCGCGGGACGCGCGGCGTGTGATTACGGTCCTTACGGCGCCCGGTGGCCATGAGCTAGCTCAGCTCCTGGGTGATGGCGAAGGCGGCCGTGCGCATCAGGTAGCGGGCCTTGCCCACGAGCGCCGTTGGCTTCAAGATCACCGCGAGGAAGTACTCCTCGGTCAAAGCCCGCAGCACCGCCGACATCCGCTCGCCGCAGACGGTCATCTCGACGAAGGCGCCGGCGGGAGACTGCTCCGCGTTGCGCCGCATCTGCTGCGCGGCGGTCGAGTACTCCACGAGGAGGTTAGGGATATCGACCTCGTCGCTGCCGACCTCGAAGGTGTCGATGGCGATGCCGTCGAAGCCCATGATGGTGCAGGCCACCGCGCCCGGGGTCGCCTCGACGATGCGCTGGATATGCTCACGAAAGCTCATGTTCGATCCTCGCTCAAGAGAAAGGTGGGTCTCGATCGCGCGCGCGCGCGCCCGCAAGCCCTCGTCCTCGGGCTGCCGCGCGAGCAACCGCTGATAGACCGCGAGCGCCTCGTCACCATGACCTTGCTTGAAGTAGAGCTCGGCCATGGTGGGAGTATCGAAGGACAGGTCTTGCACGTTGTCATTGGCGTATGTTGGGCCTTCGTGCGGTGTCAAGAGGAGTTCCCCGCGTCAAGGGCAAGAGAGCTCGAGGCACTCGGGCCTGGTATTTTGAAACGGCAGGCAGGTCTTGGTCATATCTATGTAGCCGCCAACATAGGCTGTCGTGGGCTCGGGGCCGCTCGTGCACTCGGTGTAGACCGGGACACCGCAGGCATAAGTGAGGCACCCGACGCAGACGTCCACGGGGAACAAAAACCAGTTGGATCTTATCCCGTCACCGCTCTGGGTGCGCGCCACGGCCTGTACGACGAGGATAAGCCGCGCGCGAGAGCTCGGATCAAAGGGGAAGTCGCCCCAATAGGCGCTGCGTGACCCGGAGGTCGCGCCGTCGAGGGGGAGGCTGAAGGCCGGCTGCGCTTCTGTCGTCTCGTAGCGTGGTTGCTCGGGGATGGCGTAGGGCAAGAAGCCCGCCCCGAAGATCCCAGCCGCCTGGAGGTGCGCGAGGGTCAGCACGTCCAAACCGAGGGTCACCTGCCCGCCGCCAGAGCCGATCCACGCGGAGGTCGCAACAAAGCTCTTTTGATCGGCCGGCAAGGCGTCGCACTCCACCGGGAGCTCTCCCTCGTTGCCGTAGGTCTCGTGATGGCTCGCGAGGTCCCAGCAGACATTGAAGCCTATGACCTCGACGTCGTTGGCGCTCGCGCGGATATCGCGGTCGAAGCTCGTCGCGGGGTCGTCTTCGGCCGCGATCATGTTGTTGCGCAACAAGAGCGCCAGCCGATACGCCGCGGGGACGTGGTTGCCGTAACCATGCGGATCGTAGAAGCCACTCGAGGTGTACTTGTCGGAGGCGACGGTGTACTCGCAGCTCTCGTTGGGCACAGGCACGTTCTGGATCTGCAACGAGGCCCCGCGCTCGGCAGCGCAGCTTCCGCACAGGCACACCGCGAGCATCACCGATAGGCTTCGCATCTAGTCGCTCCTTATTACTCGAGGAAGTCTACCAGATCATCGAGCGCCACGGTCACAAGCTCGTATGCCCCGAGCCGCGTCACTATCGGAAGCAGCACGCCGCCCTCGCGGCGCTTCTTGTCGAGCCGCAACGCGTCCACATCCACGCGGGTAGAGCGCCAATCCACGGGCGCCCCGAGCGCGCCGAGCAGCTTGCGCAGCGGCGCGACCACGCCCTCGGCCCTGCCCTTAGCCTCGGCCCACTCGGCCTCGGCGATCATCCCCAAGGCGACCGCCTCGCCGTGCAGCAGGCGGTAGTCTTCGCCGACCTCGATGGCGTGGCCTATGGTGTGACCGTAGTTGAGCACCGCGCGCATCCCGCGCTCGTGCTCGTCACGACCCACGACCATGGCCTTGAGCGCCACCGCCCGGCCCACCGCGCGCGACACCGCGGCGGCGTCGAAGCTCTTCAAGGCTTCGACGTCATGGGAGAGCTCGGCGAACGCCTCGGTGGAGAGCGCTGATGCCATCTTCACGGCCTCGACCAGGCCGGCGATGTGCTGCCGCGGCGTCTGCGTGGCGAGGTGGGCGGCGGCCACCGCCACCACGCGCGGGGGATAGAAGGTACCGACGAGGTTCTTGCCGCGCTCGGTGTTGACCCCGGTCTTGCCGCCCACGCTCGAGTCCACCGCGGCCAAGGTGGTGGTGGGGACCTGCGCGAAGCTCACGCCGCGCAAGAAGGTGGACGCCACAAACCCGGCCACGTCTCCCACCACGCCGCCGCCGAGCGCCACCACCAGATCTGAGCGACAAAGCCCCGCGACTAAAAGCTCGTCGTAGAGCCGCGCCACGGTGGTGAGCGTCTTCGAGCCCTCGCCGGGCTCGAAGGTGTGCAAGGTCACGAGCTTGCCGTCCGCGCGCAAGGAGCGCAGCAGGGCCTCGCCATGGAGGCCGGCGACGGTGGTGTCCGAGATGACGGCGACACGTTCGCCCTTGGCCGAGGACAACAGGGCCTGCGCGATCCAGGGACCAGCATCGGGGCGAAGCTCGACAGGGTAAGAGCCGAGCGCCGCGTGCACACGCAAGAGAGCGACACCATCAGCCAAGGCGATACCTCCATCAGGCGTCGCGGGCGAAGCACCCGCGACGGGCTCGCTCTTTATAGCGCGAAGATCCTGCCGCACAATCGCCGCCCGCGCGCCCGCGCGCGTCGCCCGGCACCGCAGCAAGTAGGTGATCTCCGCCGCCACCTTGTCGCGCCCCTTGCGATCGCAGCTCATGGTGATGTCGCAGAGCTCATACGCCGGCGCGCGATCCGCGAGCAGCCGCTTGATGGTCACCAATCGATCCGGCCCCACGCGCAAGGGGCGCACCGTGCGATCGCCGCGCGCTCCGAGGCGCGTCGAGAGTTCCTCCGGGCTCACCTTCAGGTAGACCGTGCGCGCGCGCTGTTGCACCCAGCCGCGCATCGCGGCGTCGGCGAAGGTCGCGCTCCCCGTGGCGATGATGAGCGGCGTCTCGCGTTGCAAGATCTCGCGCAGCGCCAGGCGCTCATGCGCGCGCACAGCTCCACCCATCTTCTCCAGAAGGCACTTCGCAGTGTCCTCGGAGACCACGTCGAG
>CAYXQW010000176.1:0-2176 GCA_964466695.1 uncultured Bdellovibrionales bacterium | reverse complement strand
GAGAGCGGGCGGCCCGCCTTCTGGCTTACCACGAGGTCGAGATCGACAAACTCGACCCCTAAACTCTCCGCGAGGAGCTTGCCGATCGTGCTCTTGCCCGAGCCCGCAAACCCGACGAGCGCTACGTGCCGACGCTCATCGCGCGCTTGTTCCTTGGGCATGAGCATGTCTTCAAAACTCCGCGAGCGCCGTGAGGTAACGCTCGTAGCTCGCCGTAAGCTCCGAGGCGGTGTCCCCGCCGAAGCGCTCGAGGAAGACCGCGGCGAGCTCGAAGGCCACCACCGCCTCACAGACCACCGCGCAGGCGGGCACCGCGACCGAATCCGTGCGCTCCTTGCCCGCGTCGACCGCCGCGTGGGTCGTAAGATCGACCGAGCGCAGAGGACGCGCCAGCGTCGGGATGGGCTTCATGACGGCGCGCGCCACGATCCGCTCGCCGTTCGACAGCCCGCCCTCGATCCCCCCCGCGCGGTTGGTCACATGCCGATAGCGCTTCTGCAGAGCGTCGTAGACGATCTCGTCGTGCACGAGAGAGCCGCGCGTGCTCCCGGCCTCGAAGCCATCGCCGATCTCCATGGCCTTGATGGCCGGCACGCTCATCAAGACGCGCGCGAGCCGCCCGTCGAGGCGGCGATCCCACTCGGCGAAGTGCCCGAGCCCGGGCGGCACCCCCTCGGCGATCACCTCGACGCGGCCGCCGAGCGAGTCCCCCTGCTTTTGCGTGGCGTCGATGAGCGCGCGCATCCGCGCCGCCGCCTCCTCGTCACCGCAGCGCACGTCCGAGGCCTCGACCGCGTCACGTAAGCGCACAAGGTCGCTCGTGTCGGTGTGCGCCAAAACGTCGCCGATGCCGACCACGTGCCCGAGCACGAAGATGTCGTGCGCCCGCAAGAGCGCGCTCGCCACGGCGCCGGCGGCGACGCGCGCCGCGGTGTGCCTGGCGCTCGCCCGCTCCAAGACATCGCGCGCGTCGTGACTGAGCAGCTTCTGCGCGCCGGCAAGGTCGGCGTGCCCGGGTCGCGGACAGGTAAAGGAGATGTCCTTGGCGTCGGCCGCGCGCGCGCGCGGCGTCATCGACTCCTCCCAGTTGGCGAAGTCGCGGTTGTCGATGGTCATCGCGATCGGGGAGCCCGTGGAGCGGCCATGGCGCACCCCGGAGCGGATCACCGCCGTGTCGGTCTCGATCTTCATACGGCCGCCGCGACCATAACCGCGCTGCCGCTCGGCGAGCGCGCGGTTTATCTCCTCGAGGTCGACCTCGACCCCGCGCGGCACCCCATCGATGATGACCGTGAGCCCCGGACCATGCGACTCGCCTGCTGTCAATAAACGGAGCATGTCTCTCCTCGGGCTAAGGCATCTGCGCCTGATTTGTAGGCTCGGTCGGATCGCGCGGCGCCGCGAAGTCGGCCTCGTTGGACTGCACCGAAACCGAAGCGTCGCTAAGGAGCGCGCTGTCGCGGTTGACGATGCGCGGGGTGATGAAGACCAAGAGCTCCGCGCGTTGATCTTGCGAGCGCTTCTTCTTGAACAGCCAGCCGAGGATGGGGATCTTGCTGAGCAACGGGACCTCGGCGTAGGTGTCGGAGGTGTTGCGCGTGTAGATGCCGCCGATCACCGCCGTGTCGCCGTCGCGCACCATGACCTCCGTCTCGGCCGACTTCTTCACGATCGTCGGATCACCGTTCGCGCCGCGGTTCGCGAAGTCGGGCTCGTTCTTCGATGTCTTGAGCCGCAACAACACCGTGCCGTCGTTGGTGACGTGCGGCGTGACCTCGAGCTCGAGGTTAGCCGGGATGAAGCGCGTGTTGGTGCCCGAGGCCGACGTCGTGCTGATGGGGATGTCCACGCCCTGGGCGATCTTGGCCGTGCGGTTGTCGAGCGTGGCGATGCGCGGCGAGCTGATGATCCTCCCCGAGCCGTTGGTCTCGAGCGCCGAGAGCCGCAAGCTCAAGAGCTGACCGCCGCCGGCCGAGCCGAAGATGAAGCCGAGCCCACCGCCGGCCCCAGCGCCGATCGCGGCCGGCAGATTCACCGCGAAGCGCCCGGGGTTCATCGTCCCGGTGTTCACCGTGTTCTGATCGTCGGCCGCGCCCGAGGCGATGACGTCGGCGGGGAACGCGAGGCCCGTAGGGTTGCCGTACTGCGTCGAGGCCTGCCCCGTGCCGCCCCACTG
>CAYXQW010000175.1:0-6342 GCA_964466695.1 uncultured Bdellovibrionales bacterium | reverse complement strand
CTCAACATCAATTGACAATAAGTTGAGTCCAGATATTCTTTCTACGGTTACAATCAAGGGAATATCTTCCAGTACACAGTTTGAGGATTCAGCAAATGATATGTTGATTGCAGATGATATAGTTAGTGTTAGTGTTTCTGGTGGTTCAACTTATTCGAATATACTTTTCATCAATCAGGTGACAATTCGATTAGGAGGAGTTTCATCTACATCTTTACCAGCATCCGGTTCAACAACCTGTATCACCGCAACACATTCATCTGGATTGGTAAATTATTATAATGTATTTGATAAATCTGATGGAGTTGACCCATTTGCTGGTTATACTGTGATCAAAGTTGGAGAGGGATTACCAATTACATATCAGATAAATACCATTAATACGATGTAGAGGAAAGAAATATGATAGTAAGAGAACCTTCTGCAGGAACATATGAAATATATGCTGATTTCAATCACACCTGTTATCGTGACAGTAAAAATCATGATATTTGGAAAGATGTGGATATGGAATGTCTCAAAACAAGTATCCGGAATATTTTGATGACAGTTCGTGGTACAAGAAGAATGTTACCAGAATTTGGTGCGAACCTTGAAGAAAAGTTATTTGAACCTATGGATTATTTTACATCTTATGATATTGGAAATCGAATAATACAGGAGGTTGAAAGGTGGGATCCTGATGTTGATATAAAAAATGTAAGTGTTATTGGTGATGAAGATAAACACCTTTATGAAGTGGAAATTACATATGATGCAAGAACGGCAAGTATAAATACAAGTAGTATTAAATTTATATTGGAGCAACGCTAATGGCAACAATAAACCAAACTTTGGTACCAAATTATCTTGACATGGATTTTGCAACCGCTAAAAGTGTGTTGCAAGAATTACTGTTAAAAAATCCTGTTTATAGTCAATATAGGGTAAATGCTGAAGGTAACAATATAACCATATTGATTGAACTGATTGCGTATTTAACACAACTTTGTACATATTATATAAACATGGTTGCTAAAAATAACTATATTTCAACTTCAGAATTATATGAAACTACCCACATGTTGGCAAGATTAGCAGGATATAATCCTCAAGGATACAGGTCTTCCAGATGTGATTTAACAGTTACGGTTGATGTTACTGCTGCTGGCTTGGCTGAAAACACACAGTTATTAATTCCTTCATGGAAAAAAATATATTGTACTGATTTGAGTAATCCTTCTACAGGTGATACAATTGTTTTCAATAATATGGTTGATACATCAACAATTCTTTCAACAGGATTGTCTTCCTCTACAATAACATTAACAGCCCGAGAGGGTATTCAAAGAGCTTTTACTTATTATGGTGCTGATATTGAATCAGATTATCGTTTATATCTACCTCTCGAATCCTATGATTATGATGATGATATTGATGATGATATACCCTCTGTTGCTCTTTTTGTGAGTGATTCTCCATGGATCCGTTTATCTGATTTTTATGAAAACATATCAGGATTGATTGATGAAATGGAAGTATATATGATGAAGGTTGACAAATATAAAAGATATTTTATTGAGTTTTCTCCTGATAGAACTGTTCCAAAAAATCAAGATGAAATATCAATTATTTTGTTGAAATCATCTGGTGTATATGGAAATGTGCCTTCTGGTACAATTAATTTACCTGAACCACAATTTGTATATGATGTTTCAAATTCAACATGGATTGATAATTCATACATTACTGTAACCAATAATGATCCGTCTGTTGGTGGTGCTGATTTGGAAAGTGTTAGCGAAATAAAAAGTAATGCTATTGGTACAGCACATTCTCAATTCCGAAATGTAAATCGGGAGGATTATATTTCATTTTTGGAAAGTCGGTCAGATGTTGTAAAAGCGACTGTCTGGGGAGAACAAGATATTTCACCTTCTGGTAATACAGCTGATTATAATAAAATTTATATTTCTGTTATTCCGGATTTATGGGGAACAAACACTATTTCTACAACTTCAGGAATCATATCAGCTACAATTGTACCTCTTGCCTATGCTGATGATTGGAAAAATACATTGATGGAATATCTTGAACCTAAAAAAATATTAACTACTTATGAAGAATGGGTATTACCGGATTTGGTTTATTTTTCATTTATTATTGGTTTAAAAATAAGATCAAATTATACATTTGCTGAAGTTGAAGCTGATGTAATTGCAAAATTACAATATTATTTTGAATCAACAAATAGAAATTTTTATGATATTGTTTCATATACAGACATGATAGATTTTGTTATGGATGTTAGTATAGAATCTTCAACAAACGAGTTTGTGGGTATTAAGGGTTTACAGGTATTAACGATAAGGGATGTTATCTGTGATAATACAACAATTAAAGAGGTTGATTCTATTTTATATCCACAATATATGACGGATCCTTCTACATCATATGATAATCGATTAAGAAGAATACAATTGGGTTACAATCAATTTCCGGTATTAAACACAATTACATGTGAACAGGAATATTAAGATATGTCAAAATTTTCAGAATCACCTTTTTTTGTACTGAAGGATTTTTTTAACCGTAAAGATATGGATGGTTCTTCATATTTATTACCTACATATAATCAACCACCAACAAGTGCTTGTTCTTTAAGAGGACAGAATGAAGGAATAACTGTTTTGGGTGGTTATGGTGCAAATTTGTATATTCGTACATCAAATGATTATTACAAGTTAAAGGTTCTTTACAAACCATCAGCTGAAGATATGGATTCATCAAAATTTTATTCACGGGAAGATATTAATGATACATATGAAGGATCCGGTAAAAATAATACTTTTGTTTTTGAATTGGTACCATCTTCAGGTTTTTATGGTTCTACATTTTCAATGGAGAAATTATTTGTAGAAAATGATGATGATAATTTTAGTGGTTCGGAAGTTTACCTTCGTAAAGGGGAACCTTTTTATGATTATCTGATTTCACTTGGTTTTGATTCTTTTATCAACACAAATAAACAATTTGTTTACTTTGGAAAACTGTACAAAGGCCGTGAAGATAATGAACTTTATGTATACTCTGATCATTTTAAGGATTATGTATATAGAGCATTGCCGGTACATAACCGATCTGAAAAATATGATGAGTTTTTAGGTGTTGCTTTTGACCAGCTTTTTCAACCAATTTATAATAAAATAAAAAACTTATTTACATTATCTGATCCACACGAAGTTATTGACAAATATTTGATGTATTTGCTTGAATCATATGATATGCCACTTTTAGGTGACAGTACATTAGAAAGAAGATACCTTGACAGAATGGTTAGTATGTTGAAAAGAAAAGGTACATATACACAAATATATCTTATTTGGAAATTATTTACTTCAACAATAAATCGATTGAATGTATATGAAAGATGGCATATTCCTTTGGAAAACAATGTTGTTCCATATCCATACTTTGAAGATCATCTTTATACGAAAAATCGACTTTACTATCCTGTTCCAATTTCTGCCGGTGCTGGCAGAAGATTTTATAGAACAATATATCCATGTAGTATTTTTAATAATTATTATTATGGTATTGATGTTCCTTATCCTGTTTATGGTAATGAAGATTATCCTTATGTTGTTGATACCGTATCGTGTACATTATCCGCATTGTCTATGGAATTTGAATTTCTTCAAGGACAGGATCCATGGATTATTTCTCATAATAGTGGACAACTTTATGTTTTGGTACAACCTTGGATTAATAATGAAAATGTAATACCAAAAGAGTCTACACTATTAAATTCTTTACAACAGAGGGTAGATTGGGGAGTTCCTGTAAGTGGATATGCTGAAGTCGCCTTTTCAGATTATACACATGTTCAGAATAATCCGGCAAAAGTTTGGACGGTTTCCCATTCTCTTGGGGAAACTCTTCCTGTTGTTGCTGTCTTGAATCGATATTACCAGAGAATAATTCCTGATTCTGTTGTTGCTATTGATGAAAACACCATGTCTTTTGATTTTGGAGATAGAAAGGTTGATGGTTATGCACTATTTGCTATGCCAGATTATATTCACAATCAGCAAACATCTGTTTCTGCATGGGAAATTGATCATGATTTGGGTGAAGGTATTATTGTAACAGTATATGATTCCGATAATCGTATTATTTATCCTAAAGAAATAATAAAGTCAGAAAATCATTTAACAATTAATTGGACTCCTGGTTACAAATATGGCCTTGTTTCTATTGTAAAGGTTTTGACAAAACCTGATTATTGGATATTAAACCATAATTTACCTGTTGAAAAAGCAATGGTTCAATGTTGGGATGATGATTTATATAATATATATCCAACTGAAAATCGAGGTGATGTTTATTTTTCATCACTTGTAAATTCTCCAAGTTCTACAACTGCTAATTTTTCAAGTTATTTACCTGGATATATATTTGCAACAGAAGCTGATTATGTTCATTCTAATTTAGACGCAAATACAATATGGAATGTAGAACACAATCAAGATGAAAAATATTGTGTTGTTACGGTGTTGGATAGTAATTATACTACTGTAACTCCAAGTGCATATACTTTGTTAGCAATTGATAATAATAATTTGTCAATAACATTTTCTGAAACAGCATCTGGATATGCTTTAGTCGGGAAGCCGGACCAACTTTACGTTCAAACCGAAACCAGTGCATCATGGCTTGTTGAACACTATCAATATACAGATTTTAATTTAATTACATGTTATGATGCTGAAGATGATATATCATATATACCGTCTGCTTCAAAACATATTAAATGGTCGGATAAAATTGCAATTGATTGGGAAACATCCAGAGTTGGTTTTGTTGCTATAAAGGGCGCAAAATATACGGAAGAATATTTAGAGAGAGTCCATAATCTTGGAAAAACATTATCTCCTCATGTAAAGATAGAAATGGATTTATCCACAGAGCCATTAGGACCATATGTAAAAGATAATTTTATTATTAATAAAGATGTTATCGATAAGTTACAGTTATTATGGGAAAAATTAAGGCCAATTTCCAGAGTTTATCATTATGGTATTGTTATTGGTACACAAACAGATTTTACCAAGAGTACCTATGATTTATACGAATTTGGTAGAGTACGATATGCTACAAGATGTTTGATAGAGCCTAACTATCCTGTACCTGATTGTTATGTTCATTATCAACCCACATTGACCACAATTATTAATATTTTTCATGGATTTGATTCAGAGAATGTTATTGTACAATGTTTTAATATGAATAATGAAATGGTGGAAGCATATGAAGCAGAAATTACTTCGGTAAATACTGTAAGGGTAACATTTTCAAAACCATTTAATGGATTTGTTTGTTTAGCGCAAGCTGATATAAATCAAACAATTTCTCCTCCAATATCTTCTTGGACTGTTTCGGCTGCATCATACCCCACCGGATATGATCAGATAATTCAAATAATTGATGGTGATTTGACTAAAATCGTACCAGATGAAACAGATATAGGTTGGCCACCAAATCCGATTATATCTTTTAGTGAAGCAGTATCAGGTTATTTTATGGCAGTTTCAGCATCTGTTTATAATTTTACTGTTCCTTCTGCTGGAACTGTAAGTGTTATGCATAATTTGAATGGCGCTGCATTCCAGGTTCAAGTTTTTGATTCAGATGATCATATGGTTTATCCGGATGAAATTAAAATCATTAATAAAGATTATCTTACTATATCGTTTGGGTCCAGAAATATACCTTTAACCGGATACTGTCTTGTTAAGAAAATGGCTAATGACCTTTTTCGTGGTGGCTATACATTTGGTCATGCTAAAATTGGATATGGTAGTTCTGGTCCAAATTATAATCCAATTCCTTCAAACGTATTACAGAATCCTTATGATGAAGTTTTTGTGATATTGGATAGGGATATTGATGAAGATGATGACTATTATTATATTACATTATATATTGATGAAAATTTGGATTATTCTGTTGATGAAGAAAATGCTAAATATGGAATAAGAGAAATCGGTATATATAATAAAGATGGAAATATATTATTTTATACTTACTGTGGTCTTATTGAAAAACCTGTAGGTGTTTATTTGAAACTATATTACAAAATTAGAAAGAGGTTATAAATATGGCACGCGCTCATTATTGGCAGTATCTATTGAATGAAGAAGGACAACCAGTTCCTTATGCAAAAATCAATGTATATGATACAGGTACATTAACTCCTTCTACCATTTATGAAACAGATGTATCTCTTACTGCTATTCCTTCAGGTATGATGTATACAGAGATTACTGGATTTTTTGATTTTTGGGCAGACCCGAATGATTA
>CAYXQW010000174.1:0-6347 GCA_964466695.1 uncultured Bdellovibrionales bacterium | reverse complement strand
GATGGATCGCTGAAGCATGCAAGACTTGACTACTTTCCTCGCGCGCGCCTTCGGCCTTCGGGGCTTCGAGAGGGAGCTTATGACGGCGGCGCTCGTCTTGTTCGGCGCCCTCGTGGTGGCGCTCCTCGTGCTCACCATCGCGGGCATCGTCACCTGGGCCGAGCGCCGCGTGGCCGGTCGCGCGCAGAGCCGCGTGGGTCCAAACCGCGTCGGGCCGTTCGGGTTTTTGCAGTGGATGGCCGACGGCGCGAAGCTCCTCACCAAAGAAGACGTCATCCCGGCGCTCGCGGATCGGCCCCTGTTTCGCCTCGCGCCCTACCTCGCGGTGGTCGGGGTGTTCTCGGCGTTCGCCACCATCCCCTTCGGCCGTCACTTGATCGCGGCCGACCTCGACGTCGGCGTGATCTACCTCGTGGCCATCACCTCGCTCTTGGTGGTGGGCGTGCTCATGGCCGGCTGGTCCTCGAACAACAAGTGGGCGTTGCTCGGCGGGGTGCGCTCGGCGGCGCAGATCGTCGCCTACGAGGTGCCGTCGGTCATGGCCCTGCTGTCGCTCGTGCTCGTTGCGGGCACGCTCTCCTTGCAAGGGATCGTGGCGCAGCAAGGCGGTTGGCCCTGGCAGTGGCTCATCTTCCACAACCCCGCGATGATCGTGGTGTTCTTCTTGTTCTTTACGGCCTCGATAGCCGAGGGCAACCGCACCCCGTTCGATCTGCCCGAGGCCGAGAGCGAGCTCGTCGCGGGCTACAACGTCGAGTACTCGGGGATGCGCTTCGCCGGGTTCTTCTTGGGCGAGTTCGCGAACGTCTACCTCATGAGCGCCATCGCGGCCGTCTTGTTCTTCGGCGGCTGGCAGGTGCCGGGCCTCGCGGGGGAGGGCAGGGTGCTGCCAGAGCTTACCGGGGCCATCGTGCTCGCGGCGAAGGCCGGGGCACTCGCCTTCGTGGTGCTCTGGGTGCGGTGGACCTTGCCGCGACTGCGCGTCGATCAGCTCCTCGGCCTCTGCTATCGCTACTTGCTGCCGCTCGCCTTCGCCATGCTGCTTGTCAACGGGCTCTATGTGTGGCTCGTCCCGAGCGGCGCGGCAAAGCTCATAAGCTACGCGACGACCGCGCTCGGGCTCGGCCTCATGCTCTTGTTCGTGCGTCGCGTGGTGTATCACGTGCACAAGACGCACATGGCGACCGGCATAGACCTCGCCCGCGGCGAGCGCGGCGTGTTCGATCCCTCCTCGCAAACACGGCGCTACGGCGCCTTCCGCAGGTCGAAGGGAGCGCGGTGATGGGCGCTTTATACGACTACTTCGCGGCCATCGGGCGCGCCGCGACCACCATCGCCGAGGGTATGGCGGTCACCGGCGCGATGTTCGTAAAGCGCCCGGCCACCATCCAATACCCGGATCGCACCGCGCGACCTCTTACGGCCATGCTGCCCGAGCGCGCGCGCGGCCTGCTCGAGGTCGATCTCGAAGCTTGCACGGGCTGCGGCCTGTGCGCGAAGACCTGCCCCATCGACTGCATCGCGCTCGTGGTCACCAAAGGCGGTGAGCGCCTGATCGAACGCTACGACATCGACCTCGCCAAGTGCATGTACTGCGGCCTGTGCGTCGAGGCTTGTCCGACGGGAGGCTTGCGCCACACGCGCGAGTTCGAGGCCGGGATGTATCGCCCGGGGCTCTTGTCCTTGCGCTTCGTCACGCAGCCCGTACCTGCGGCGAAGCCCGTAAAGAAAGGTGAGACAGCCTCGGCGCCAAAGCCGCTCGGCTCGATCTTGCGCGCGCTCCTGCCGGGGCCTACGGGGCGAGACGGCGAAGGAGGCGCGTCGTGAGAGCTCTCGGTTTGTTCGACCTCGTCTTCTACCTCGTGGCGGCGGCCGTCGTGAGCTTCGCCGCCTACGCGGTGCTCTCACGCAACCTCGTGCGCGCGGTCTTCGCGCTGCTCGGCACCTTCTTCGGCGTCGCCATCCTCTACGGCATGTTGGCCGCGGACTTCGTCGCCGTCGTGCAGGTGATGGTGTACGTCGGCGGCATCCTCATCCTCCTCTTGTTCGCCGTCATGCTCACCTCGCAGATCGCGACGGTCGCGCGCTCGAACCGCAGCGGCTCGTGGTTGCTCGGGGTGCTCGCGGGGGCGTCCTTGCTCTGCCTCTTGCTCGCGGTCGTCCTCAAGACCCCATGGCGCGTGGCGCCCTACCTACCCGTGTCGGAGCCGACCACGGCGCTCATCGGGCAAAAGCTCGGCGGGGTCTTCGCGCTGCCCGTGATCGTCACGGGCGTCACCTTGCTCGGGTGCGTCATCGGGGCGGTGACCATCGCGCGTAGGTCGCGCCACAAGGAGGACGGCCAATGACGCTGCAGGTGGGCTTGCCTCACTTCCTCGTGGTCTCGTCGTTGTTGTTTGTGCTCGGGGTGGCAAACGTCATCACCCGGCGCAACGCCGTCGCCGTGCTCATCGGTATAGAGCTCTTGCTCAACGCCGCAGGTCTCAACTTCGTGGCCTTCGCCCGCTTCGGCGGGCAGGTGGTTGCGGGCTCTATCTTTACGCTGTTTGTCATCGTGCTCGCGGCGGCCGAGGCGGTGGTGGCGCTGGCGTTGATCCTCGCGCTGCACCGGCGCACGCGGGGTGTGGACCTCGAGCAGACCGAGACCTTGAGGGGGTAGTCGATGCCATCGCCCATGATCGACTCGCACCTCCTCGCGTTCATCCCGCTCTTGCCGCTCTTGGGCGCGCTCATAAACGGCCTCGGTGGCGCCGCCTTGCAGCGTCGCTTCGGGCGGCGCCTAGTCGGCGCGATCGGCGTCGCCGCCCCGGTCGCCTCGCTCCTCTTCGCGATTCTTGCCGTGACCACGCTCTTTACCGCGCCCGCGGGCGCCGTCCTCTTGGACCGACTCTATCCGTGGCTCGAGGTGGGCGTGCTCAAAGCCGATCTGTCCTTCTCCCTCGACGCCTTGAGCGCGGTGATGGTGCTCGTGGTCACCGCGATCGGGGCCACAATCCACGTCTACGCGCTCGGCTACATGGCGAAGGACCGCTCTCTTTGGCGCTTCTTCGCCTACATGAACCTCTTTCTCTTCTCCATGCTCGTGCTCGTGCTCGCCGACAACCTCCTGCTCATGTTCGTCGGCTGGGAGGGGGTGGGCCTCTGCTCCTACCTGCTCATCGGCTTTTGGTACGAGGACGTGCAGAACGCGCGCGCCGGCATGAAGGCCTTCGTGGTCAACCGCATCGGCGACTTCGGCTTCCTCGTGGGCTTCTTCCTTCTGTTCTGGGGCCTCGGCGGGCTGTTCGACGACGCCGGCTATCTGGCCGGCGAGACGTACTCTGTGACGTTTCGTGAGCTGCCCGCGCTCATCGCCGCGTCCTCGCACAAGACGGTCTTCGGGGTGGATCTCTTCACCCTGGTGGGCCTGTGCTTCTTCGTCGGGGCCACGGGCAAGAGCGCGCAGCTCCCGCTCTACGTCTGGCTCCCCGACGCCATGGCCGGCCCCACGCCCGTCTCCGCGCTCATCCACGCGGCCACCATGGTGACCGCCGGCGTCTACATGGTGGCGCGCATGAGCTTTGTCTACGTGCACTCGCCGCTCGCCATGACGGTGGTGGCGTGCGTGGGGGCGCTCACCGCGCTGTTCGCCGCCACGATCGGGCTCTTGCAGCACGACATCAAGAAGGTCCTCGCTTACTCCACCGTCTCGCAGCTCGGCTACATGTTCATCGGGGTCGGGGTCGGGGCCTACGCGGCCGGCGTCTACCACGTGCTCACGCACGCCTTCTTCAAGGCTACGCTCTTTCTGGCCGCAGGCTCGGTCATCCTCGCCATGCACCACGAGCAGGACATGCGTAAGATGGGCGGCCTCGGCCGCCTGATGCCGCGGACGCGCTTCGCCTACTGGCTCGCGTGCGTCGCCATCTCGGGCTTCCCGGTCGCCGCGGGGTTCTACTCGAAGGACGAGATCTTGTGGCAGGCCTTCAACGCCGACGCCTTGCTGGTGCCGGGCTGGTCGTTGTGGCTCCTCGGCTTCGTCGCCGCGGGGCTGACCTCGTTTTACATGTGGCGCTCGTACTTCCTCACGTTTTCGGGGGAGCGCGCGACGGCCGATGACCATGGCGCGCCGCGCGAGCAGCCCGCCGTGATCACCTCCGTGCTCATCGTGCTCGCGCTCGGCGCGGTGCTCGTCTCGGTGCTCGGGCTGCCCGCGCTCTGGACGGGCGCGCCGTCCTGGATCGAGCACGCTCTTGCGCCCGCGCTCGCGAGCACCGCCGCGCTGCCCAAGGTGTTCGCGTCGGGCGAAGGGCACGGCGTCGAGTGGCTGCTCATGGCAAGCTCGGTCGCGGTCGCGACGCTCGGCCTCGGCCTCGCCGCATGGCTCTACCGCGGGCGCGCGAGCGAGGTGCCCGCCCGCCTCGCGCGGCGCTTCGCGCGGGTGCACGCGGTGGTCTATCGCAAGTACTACGTCGACGAGGCGTACGACGCCGTGTTCGTGCGCGGCGCGCTCGGCTTTTCACGGCTCTTGTGGTGGCTCGATGCCCGCGTGGTCGACGGCGCGGTGAACCTCGTGGCCACCGTGACGCGCGCCTTTGCCATGGTAGACGGCATGATCGACACCTACCTCATCGACGGCCTGGTCAACCTCGTAGGCGGCGGGACGCGCGCCGCCGGGGCTCGTCTGCGGCGGCTGCAAACCGGGCGCGTCACCCAGTACCTCGCGAGCTTGGTGCTCGGCGCAGTCGCGCTCTTTATCCTCGCCCACTTCCTTCTCGCGTTTCGCTTCTAGGGGCTCAAGTAAATATGCAAAGCACATCTACTCTCCTCAGTTGGATGATCTTCTCGCCGCTTCTGGCGGTGGGCCTCATCGGCCTCTTCATGATGGCGCGGCCCTTGCTCGGGATGTCGCGCGAGACCTTGGCGCACGGCGCGCGAGCGATCGCCGTGCTCGGCTCCTTGGCCGTGCTCGTGCTCGCGATCGTGCTCTGGCGATCCTTCGATCCCGAAACGCCCGGCGTGCAGCTTACGCACCACTTCGTGTGGATCCCCGCCTTCAACATCGAGTACTTCGTCGGCGTCGACGGCGTGAGCGTCACCATGGTGATCCTCACGGCGATAATATCTTTCGTGGCGATCTTGGCCTCCCTGCCGTGGGGCATCGCCAAGGACGATCGCCACCACTTCTCGCGCCGACAGGTGCCCGGCTACATGGCCCTCGTGCTCCTGCTCGAGACGGGCATGCTCGGCGTCTTCTGCGCGCTCGACTTCTTCCTCTTCTACGTCTTTTGGGAGCTCGTGCTCTTGCCGATGTATTTCCTCATCGGCATCTTCGGCGGCCCGCGGCGCGAGTACGCGGCCATCAAGTTCTTCCTCTATACGCTCGCGGGCTCGGTGCTCATGCTGCTCGGCATGATCGCGCTCTACTTCGCCTCCGGCCCCTCGACGCTCGCCGACGGCACGGCCGCGAGCCACACCTTCAACCTCATCACGCTCGCGTCTCAGGCCCAAGAGCTCGCCGCGAGCGCGCCGCTCTTGGGGCTGCCCTTCACCAAGGTGATCTTCGTCGGGATGTTCATCGCCTTCGCCATCAAGGTGCCGTTGTTCCCGTTTCACACTTGGTTGCCGGACGCGCACGTCGAGGCCCCGACGCCCATCTCGGTCATCCTCGCGGGCATCCTCTTGAAGATGGGCACCTACGGCATGCTGCGCGTCTGCTTCGCCATCTTGCCCGACGCCACCGTGTGGGCGCAGTGGGGCATCGCCGCCTTCGGTGTCGTCAGCATCGTCTACGCCGCCTTCGTGTGCATGGCCCAGCGAGACTTGAAGAAGCTCATCGCCTACTCGTCGGTGAGCCACATGGGCTTCGTGCTCCTCGGCATGGCCGCCTTCACCCCCGAGGGGATCTCCGGCGCCGTCTATCAGATGTGGAACCACGGCATCATCAGCCCGGCGCTGTTCTTGCTCGCGGGCGTGATCTACGACCGCGCGCATCACCGCGAGATCGATGGCTTTGGGGGGCTCGGCAAGGTGATGCCCGAGTACACGGCCATGACCGGGCTCGCCTTCATGGCCTCGCTCGGCTTGCCGGGGCTCAACGGCTTCATCAGCGAGGCGCTCGTCTTCCTTGGCTCGTTCCCGGTGTTTCGTGTGATGACCATCGTGGCGGCGACGAGCGTGGTGATCACCGCGGCCTACTACCTCTGGGCGATGCAGCGGATGTTCCTCGGCAAGGTCAACGAGAAGTACGCGGGCCTCAAAGATCTCAACTGGCGCGAGCGCCTGACGCTCTATCCCTTGGCCGCGGGCATGGTGATCTTGGGCTTCTACCCCATGCCGGTGCTCGATCTCATGAGCAGCTCTCTCTT
>CAYXQW010000173.1:0-6382 GCA_964466695.1 uncultured Bdellovibrionales bacterium | reverse complement strand
AGCTTCTTTCACCAGGATGCTCTCTGCTGCGGCCTCATCGCGAACCGGCTCCTCGCAACGCCCCGCGACTTTTTTCCACAAACGTTTCACCACTTCACGGGCAAGCGCGAGCAAGGCTCCGAACCGCCACCTCACAAGCCCATGGCCTCCCGCACCGAGACCATGGTCGCCGAAGCTTCAGCGCGGGCCTTCTTGTTGCCCTCCGCGATGATATCGTCGAGCGCGTTCGAGGCGAGGATCTGCTCACGCTTCTGCCTCAACGGCTCACGAAAAGCCTCGAGCTTCACGAGCAAGCGCTTCTTGCAATCGACGCAACCGACCGCCGCCGTGCGGCAATCGTGGGCGATCTCCGAGAGCTCCGCCTCGTCTTGAAAGAGCTGATGATAAGCGAAGATGTTGCAGCGCTCGGGCGTCCCCGGGTCGGTGCGCCGCACGCGCGCCGGATCCGTAGGCGCGGCCATGATCTTCTTTTGCACCTCGGCTTGGCTCTCGGACAGGTAGACGGCGTTGTTATAAGACTTCGACATCTTGCGACCATCGAGCCCCACGAGGCGCCGCGTCTTGGTCACCATGGTCCGCGGCTCTTTGAGCACCGGCCGATAGTAGTTGTTGAACCGGCGCACGATCTCGCGCGCCAGCTCGACGTGCGCCACCTGATCTTCGCCCACCGGCACGTCCGTGGCGCGATAGATGGCGATGTCAGCCGTCTGTAACAACGGGTAGCCCAAAAAACCTATGGTCGAGAGGTCTCGATCGCTGAGCGCTTGACGGATCTCCTTGTAGGAGGGCACGCGCGTGAGCCACGAGACCGGGGTCAACATGCCGAGCAACGTCGAGAGCTCGGCGTGCTCAGGCACCGCGGCCTGCGCGAAGAAGGTGACCTTGGACGGATCGAGACCCACGGCCATCCAATCCGCGAACATCTCGCGGCGAAAACGCGCGAGCGAGCTCGTGTCCTCGTAGCCGGTGGTCAGCGCGTGCCAATCGGCGGACATGAAGAAGCAGGTATACTCACCGGAGTCTTGCAGCCGCACCCAGTTCTCGAGCGCCCCAAAGTAATGCCCGAGATGCAGCGGCCCCGTTGGCCGCATCCCCGAGAGCACCCGCGCTTGCGTCGTCATCATCTAACCTCCGTTCTTCCTCTAGATACCTACCAGCGCCCACAAACCCCTGGTGATGATCGACACCGGGAACGCGAGGAGGTGGCCGGCGAAGAGCACCAGCAAGACGAGGCCGATCCAGCCATACCGCATGCTCACGTTATAGAAGCGCTCGGCCGCCGCGGGCGGGAGCAGCCCCGTGAGCACCGCGCGCCCGTCGAGCGGCCCCACCGGGAACATGTTGAACACGAACAGCGCGATGTTGGTGATGATGAGGTGAGCGAGCAGAGTCCACAAGACCTGGGGCACGAGCATATACGCCCCGCTGTGCACGAAGATGGCCCCGATGGCGGTGCAGCCAATAGCCAAGAGCAAGTTCGACACGGGACCGGCGGCCGCCACCAGCATCTCGCCTTTCCACATGGTGATCTTACGCGTGTAGAGCAAGGGGTTCGTAGGAACGGGCTTCGCCCAGCCGAAGGCCGGCAACCCCTGAGTCGCGAGCAAGATGGGCAAGAGGAGCGTACCGAACGGATCGATATGGGCGACGGGATTCAGCGTGAGGCGGCCCTCGCTCTCGGCCGTGCGGTCGCCGAGCTTCTTCGCCGCGAAGGCGTGCGCGTACTCGTGCACTGTGAGCGATAAGATCACGGGGACGATGCCCAACAACGCCGCGAGCAACGTATTCATACTGCCTGGCGACACCACGGCCTCCAATGCCACGACCACCTTGCCGCTGCGACACGATGGGATTCGATGCCGTTACCCGTTGGGTGATCCGAAGAGCCCCTACTAGGCCGCCCGGCGCGCCCTAGTCAATCACACGCGGCGCCCCATTTTGCGGTTGTGCTCACGGCGCCGCCCCTGCACACTTACGGCGCATGACCAAAGACGCGATCTCCTTTTCGGGCACCCTGCTCGAGCTTTTAGACATGGAGCTCATCGAAGCCACGCCCGACCGCGTGCGCTTGCGGATGCCTGTCTCACCCAAGGTGCGACAACCCGACGGCCTGCTGCACGGCGGCGCCACCGTCGCGCTCGCCGAGTCCGCCGCGAGCATCGGCGCCGCCTTGTGCGTGGGTGATGCGACGCGCGCCGCCGTCGGCACAGAGATCAACGCGAGCCACCTCCGCGCGGTACGCGAAGGCGCCGTCACCGCCGTCGCGACCCCCCTCCACCTCGGGCGAAGCCTCATGGTGTGGGCCGTCGAGGTTCGTGACCAAAGAGACAGGCTCGTGTGCGCCGCCCGCTGCACCCTGGCGGTGGTTAGCT
Organism: uncultured Bdellovibrionales bacterium; assembly: GCA_964466695.1. Taxonomy (GTDB): domain Bacteria; phylum Myxococcota; class XYA12-FULL-58-9; order XYA12-FULL-58-9; family JAFGEK01; genus CAYXQW01. The sequence goes on along the minus strand of CAYXQW010000173.1, from coordinate 4,010 downwards.
CCGCTTGAGATCGGCCAGAAGCTCGTCGATCGCGCTCAAATCCACGCTGCCGCGGCTCGTGCGGATCGTGCGCGAAGGCTCACGGCGCACCGGAGGTGGTGGTGGTGGTGGTACGGGGGGCGCAAGCGGCTGCTCGTCTTCGCTCGTAACCTCGAAGTGATGGTCGTCATCCTGGTACGATGGCGCCGGGACCACGAGCTTGGGCTTGATGGCGCTCACGTCCACATCGCTTCCGAGGGCTATCTCGAAGCCATGCGCCTCGTCGTCCGACGTGGGCTCCGCGCTCGCCGCAACTACGGGCGGCGCGGGATCGGGCGTGGCCTTTGTATCGACCTCGGGCTGATGCAAGAAAGACAGCGGATCCTCGATGTCGATGGCGGACACTGCTTGGCGCTCGGCGGCCACGCGCGCGGCGATGGCGTCGGGGTCGACCTCCTCCGCGGCCGAGGGCTCGACGGTGATGATCGACTCCGCGTCATCACGCGCGCCGTCCTCGTAGGCGCGCGGCGCCTCGACCACGGGAGCTTCGACCCGCGGCCGCTCGTAATCCCCGAGGCCGAGGTTCTGCGCTACGCCGAGCACGAGCTCGGCGTCCGCCACGGCGAGCTTGCCGAAGAACAGCTCGAGCAAGACGTTGTCGCAGAGCGTGTTGATGAGGCGCGGCACACCACGCGTCTGCGCGTGCACGGCCTCGAGCGCCTCGGGCGCGAACAGCTCGTCCTTCGCGCCGCATAATTGCAATCGATGCTTGACGTAGGCCGTGGTCTCCTCCACCCCGAGCGGCCGCAGATGAAAACGCAAGGCCACGCGCTGCGCGAGCGCGGGATCGAGCTGCAAATTGTTGTCGATGTCGGGCAGGCCGAAGAACACGAAGGAGATGAGCTTGTGGCCGGGGACCTCGAGGTTGAGCAGCCCCCGAAACTCCTCCATGAGCTCGCGGCTCGCGAGCATCTGCGCCTCGTCGATGAGCACCACCGTGCGCTTACCCGCCTGATGGATCTCGACCAGGCGCTGATAGAGCTGCGAGAGCAACGAGAGCTTGTCGTCGGATGGCTCCGTGACCCCGAGCTGCGTGGCGATCCGCTTGAGCAGCCAGTGCGCCGTGACGCCCGCGTGCACGATCACGAGCATGGCGGCCTCGTACTCGGCGGGCGGCAGCGCGTCTAACAAGCGACGCGCCAGCGTGGTCTTGCCGTGACCGATATCGCCGATGAGGACGGAGAGGCCCTTCATCGTGTGGGCGGCGTGCATCAGGCGCTTGAGCGCGTCGGTGTGCTGGCGGCTCGCGTAATAGAAGCGCGCCACCGGAGCGTGCGAGAACGGCTCCGCCGAGAGGCCGAAGTACTCGAGATAGTCCATGCGCCGGCCTACACTAGCCGAGTATCGGACGTTTCAGCAACGATGCTCGAACAGGGCCGCCGCGCCCATGCCGCCGCCGACACACATCGAGACCACCCCGTACCGCCCACCTCGCCGCGCGAGCTCATAGAGCAAGGAGGTCGTAAGCTTGGCGCCGGTGGCGCCGAGAGGATGGCCGAGCGCGATGGCGCCGCCGTTGACGTTGAGCTTCGCCTCGGGGACCGAAAGCTCGCGCTTGACGTAGACGGCCTGCGCGGCGAAGGCCTCGTTGAGCTCGAACAGGTCGATGTCGTCGATACAAAGGCCGGTGCTCGCCAAGAGCTTACGCACCGCCGGCACGGGCCCCGTGCCCATGAGCTCCGGCGCAACCCCGACCGCGACGAAGGCGCGCAAGAACCCGAGCAGCGAGCACGCAAGCTCGGCCAAAGCCTCACGCGACATGAGCACGCAAGCCGCGGCGCCGTCACTCAAGGGTGAGCTGTTGCCCGCCGTCACCGTCCCGTCGGCGTAGAAAGCCGGGCGTAATGAGGCGAGGCTCGCGAGCGTGGTATCCGGGCGCGGGCACTCGTCGCGCGTGAAGGTGACGCAGTGCTCGCCCCCCTCCTCCTGGAAAAATCGCGCCTCGACCGGCGCCAGCTCCGCGTCGAAGCGCCCCGCGGCGATCGCCGCTATGGCCCGACGGTGGCTCTCTTCGGCGAGCTCGTCTTGCGCGCCGCGCGAGACCTCGAAGCGCCGCGCCACGCGCTCGGCCGTGTGCCCCATGGTGATGTAGGCCTCCGGGAAGTCGCGCACGAGCCGCGGGTGCAGGCGGATCTTGTTGCCGCCTATCGGCACCATGGACATGGACTCGACGCCGCCTACGACCACCACGTGGCTCTGACGCGTGGCGATCTGCTGCGCCCCGGAGGCTATCGCCTGCAAGCCGCTCGCGCAGAGGCGGTTTATCGTGACCGCGCTCACCTCGACCGGCCAGCCGGCCGCGAAGACCGCGTTGCGCGCGACGTTGAAGCCTTGCTCGGCCTCGGGCATGGCGCAGCCGAGGAGCACGTCGTCGACGCGCGAGGCTTCGAGCCCCGGAACCCGCGCGACCGCGGCGTGCATCACCGTGGCCGCGAGATCTTCGGGGCGCGTGTGGCGGAGCGTCCCCTTGAGCGCCCGACCCACCGGCGTGCGCGCCGCGCTCACGATAGCCACCTCGAGAGGAAAATCAGACATCGCGCTTCTCCCTTATATCGTCAGTTGCGTAGCGGCTTGCCGGTCATGAGCAGGCTCTGCATGCGGGCTTGCGTCTTCGGCTCGCCGCACAAGGACAAGAAGGCCTCGCACTCGAGGTCGAGCAGGTGCTGCTCGGAGACCCTCGCGCCCGCGGCCACCTCCCCGCCCGTCATCACTCGCGCCACCTTGTTCGCGATGAGGCCATCGTGCGCCGAGGCCTGGCCGCCCTCGACCATAGCGAAGACGCGCATCGCGAGCGTAGCGCCAGCGTCGAGCCCCGCCACCGTCACGAGCTCTCGCCGCGGCGGTCGATAGCCCGCGCGCGCAAGGCCGAGCGCGCGCTCTTTGGCGTCGGACAAAAGGCGCGTGCGCCGCCAAGAGATCCCATCTCCCGAGCGGAGATAACGGAGGCGGCGCGCGTGCTCGGCGCTCGTCGAGACGTTCGCGGTCACGATGTTGAGCGCCGCCTCGCCGACGGACGGTAAGAGATCCGCGCCCGCCGCGACACTCGCCTTCTTTGCCATGCGCAAGCAGCCGCCCCCAGAGGGGAGCAAGCCGGCGCCGACCTCGACGAGGCCCATGTAGGTCTCGACGTGCGCCTGCGCCGCGGTGCAGGCGAGCACGAGCTCGGCCGCCCCCGCGAAGGTGTAGCCGAAAGGCGCGGCCACGCTCGGCACCGAGCTGTAATGGAGCCTCTGCAGAGCGCCTTGGTACGCCCGCACCGCGCGCTCGATCTCACCTGAGGCCTGGTTTTGCGCCGCCATGTAGATGAGCAGCAAGTTGGCGCCCGCCCCGAAGTGCTCCCCGTCGTTGCCGATGACGAGCGCCTCGTAGTTGCGCTCGGCCTCGGTGACCGCCGCGTCGAGCATCGCCACGAGGTCGGCGTCGATGGTGTTCATCTTGGTGTGGAATTCGGCGCACAGGATGCCGTCGCCGAGGTCAAGGAGGCTGCACGCCGCGTTTTCCCGGACGGTCCGGTTGTCGCGCTTGAGGTCGATCAGAAAAAGGGCGTTGGGATTACGCTCGACCTCCTTATACGCCTTCGACGCGAGATCGAAATAGCGTGTGCGGCCGTTTTCGTGCCGGTAAAACGAGGCGCCGCCGGCGTCGCGCAGGGCCCGCGCGATGGCCGGCACCTCGAGCCCTTCGGCGGCCATGCGGTCGCACACGTAGTCGAAGCCGAGCGCGTCCCACGTCTCGAAGATGCCGATGTTCCAGGCAAACCCCCATTTCACGGCATGGTCGATGCTCACGATGTCGTCGGCGATTTCCGGAATGCGGTTGGCGGCGTAGATCGCGGTATTCGCGAAAAGCTTCCACACGAATTTTGAACCGGCATCCTCGCCGGTATGCATGATCCGGACCTTTTCCTCGAGGCTCTCGGCGGCGCGGGCGGCGCCGATGCAGTCGAAGCGGGTCTTGCTCGGAGGCTCGTA
>CAYXQW010000172.1:0-6418 GCA_964466695.1 uncultured Bdellovibrionales bacterium | reverse complement strand
TCTCGCGCGGAAGGCGGGAGCAGCTCTCACACAACTCGACGCCGGATCCGGGCATGATCCCGCAGGCGGTAAAAAGCTCGGGATAGAAGGCTACGGACCGCGCCGCGTCGCCCGCTTCGAGCCGGTCGAGCGCCGAGGCGAGCGCGGCGTAGACGCGCGGGGCCGCCTGATGCTCCGCTACGAGCTGGCGCACGGCCTCGCAGCACTTGCAGGCGCGCGCGAAACACGCAAGCTCGGCGCGTAAACCTAGCCGCAAGTCGAGCAAGCTCGCGCGCTCGAGTCGAAAGAGGTCGCTCGTGGCTACGAGCTCGGCCTCCACTGTGGCGAACAGATCGAGCGCGCCCGAAAAGCGCTTGCGTGAGCTCCGCGCGTGGCGCGCCACCGCGACGACGCGCCCGAGCTCGGCCGTCAGCAGCTCCACCATGCGGTGAGCCTCGCCGAAGTTACGTACGTGGAGCACGATCGCGCGCACGCTCATGCGCTTTTTGTCTTCGGTCGATCGCAGCATGTCCGCCCGGAAGTTAGCCTCGGCGCGGGAAGGACGTCAACTGTCAGCGCTGCACGCGCACCGCTCCGGCTATGGTGGTGTCGATGACCCCGCTCTTTATGAGCACGGAGTCGGTGACCGTCACCGTACCCGCGGCAAGCTCGCCCGCGGCGGTGATGCAAAAGCCGCGCGCGTCGAAGATGGCCGTGGGTAAGGACGGCGTGCCGAGCGCGGCGAAGCTCGAGGAGAGCGTCATCGAGCTCGGGAAGGTGTCGCCCGATTCCGGGTAGACGTAGAGCGAAGGCTCGGGCGCGGCGTAGGTGCGGTTGCCGTCGAGGTCGACGAAGGCGCGAAGCGAGCTCGGACCGATGGTGAAGTGCACTCTTTGGTTGCGACGCAAGGCCTCGGCGCGCGCGAGCGTCAAGCCGCTGTACACCGCGCGGCGCACGGCGTTGTAGTCTTGCTGGCGGCGGAAGTTGCCGCTCATGCCGACGGCGAGCGTTGCCATGATGCCGATGATGCCTATCACCAACATCAACTCGATGAGCGTGAAGCCGCGCGCGTTCTTCATTCGAGCGGCACCTCCCGCCAGAACAAGATCCGAAGCCGCGAGCTGTTGCTGAGCTGCAACCCCACCTCGGCGAGGCGCGAGACCGGCGGCGCGTCACCCGCGGCCGCCGCTGAGAAGCCCTGGACCAAGATGTCGGTCGCGGCCGTGGTCTGCCGGTCGCCCGAGTGGACGGGCAAGTCGCTCACCTCACCGCGCAGGACCATGGCCTGGCGTACTTTGGACGACGAGTCGGCCGTAGTGACCGCGGTGCCCGCGGCGTGCGCCGTCCCCGCCGCGTCGGTGAACTGGCGGATGGCGTAGCCGTAGATCTTGGAGGGCGCCGCTCCACCTCCCGGACCTATGAGGCTCGCGCAAGGATCCACCGACTCGATCGAGCCGTAGAGCGCGGCGAAGTACACCACCGAGTTGTTGACGATGAGCGGGTCGGACCAATGCTTGTAGCCCACAGGCCCCTGTACGTAGAACTCGAGGTCGCCCTCGACGAGGTCGCTCGGCTTGCGCGTCACCGTGGCCGTAGGATCGTCGCGCACGGCGTAGAACCTGTACGCGAGGCTGTCTGGGGCGCGCTCGTCGCCGCCCGTGCCGAAGTAGAGGTAAGGCATGCCGCCCATGATGACCACGGCCGGCTTGGTGATGATGGGCGCCCACGCGCGGTTCGCCCCGACGTCGGCCGCGTCGAAGATGACGCTCATGTCCCACCCCGCGATCGAGGTGCCGCTCATCGAGAGGCGCCAGAGCCGCCCCTCGAGGTCGCCGATGTAGAGCCGGTCGACGTAGCCGTCGCCGTCCAAATCCACGAGCGTCCCGCCGCCCGGCAAGGTGTTGTCGATGGTCGAGGGGTTGGTCGGCCCCGCCGCAAGATCGCTCACCGTAAAGCTTCCGAGCATGGAGCCGTTGATGGCGTCTACCACATAGAGCGTGCGGCCGACGTGCGCCACCGCGGCGCCGTGGTTGTTGTAGCCGCTGCCGAAGAAGACGACGTAGCGATCGCCCGCGGCGAGCTTGACCTTGCCCACGACCGGCGGCGACCAGGTCTCACCCATGACGATATCCGTAGGCGTGCTCGCGCAGGTGCCGATGGGCGCGCAGAAAGGCTGCGTTGCGTCGGGGCAGCAGGTCTTGCCTTCGCCCACGCCGCACTCCGGCCACTCGTCGCCCTCGCCGAGGCAGGCCGAGGTGCAGCTCGGCGTACACTCGGGCGGCGGGCAGATGGGGCTGCACACCTCGGGTTCCGCGGCCGTGGGCAGCCCCGCCGCGGTCTTGAGGACGATCGCGTCTACGCGCACCCTGTTCTTGCCCTGCCAGATCTGGAACGTGGGCTCGGGGTCAGTGGGGCCGATGGTGATGGTTGCGCTCCCCTGCACCCAGTGCCAGCTATTGTTGCTCGTCACGGTAGCTCGCCCGGCGAGGGCTCCGTTGGTGCCATAAAAGATGAAGTCGTCGTCGCCCGCTGTGCTCCCGTAGATCCGCGCGAACACGCGGTAGGTGCCGCTCGCCGGGACGTCCAGGTTGTAGCTCATGACGGCGCCGCAGGTTCCGGCCGTGATCTGGGCTTCGCTGCAGGTCTTGTTGGCCGAGGGCCGCATGTAGGTGATCCCCGACCCCGAGGCGGACTGCCAGGTTATGCCGTTGCTGAGGGTGTTGGTCGAGTTGTAGTGCTCAGCCGTAAAGCCGATGACGTTGCTCGCGTTGAGCGTGAAGCGATGCTCGGGGTTGGTACAGCTCGAGTCGCAGGGCGGCGACGTGCACACGTCGACGCAGGTGGTGGTGCAGCTCGTCCCCGAGCAGGCCTGGCGCGGCGTGTAGCCGTCGGTGAGCTCCCAGAGCGCCCGCGGCGAGGAGGGATCCGTCACGTCGACGGCGAAGTAATAGTTGTCGTCGCCGAGGCCGCGGCCGAGGGCCTGCCCGACGAAGGCCACCGTGCGCCACCCGGAGCTACCTGCGAAGTCGAAGACGTCGCGCACCACCACCGGGCCGTCCACGTAGTAGTCGTGCACGTACTCCTCGACGCCGCCTGTGCCGAGGACGCGCTGGAGCTTGGCCTTGGCGACGAGGTTGTGGGGGATTATGGCCCACGCCTCGTCGCCGGTGCTCGCGTCGAAGGCGTGCAGCATGCCGTCGTTGGCGCCGATCAACACGAGCGGCGTGCGGGAAGTGTTGGCCGCAGCGAAGGTCGCGTAGCCGTTGGCGAGGTACTCAGCGTCGGCCGCGCGCGGCGGCCCCACGTAGACGGGCGACGAGTGCCCGACGTCGAAGAGCTTCCAGGGCCGCTCGGCCGTGCCCGCGCCCGTCGCCCCGCGCACCCAGTTCACCGTCGCTCGGCAGGTGGGCTCGTCCGCGGCCATCATCCCGAGGAGGTTCGGCGTGACCCCTGTCGAGCAGTTGGTGGTGAGGTAGGGCAGAAGACCGTTGGTGCAGCTCGTAGGCCCACAGGCCGCGTAGACATCGCGGCTCAAGGCCGGCCGCACAGCGAGCCTCGCCCCCGCGTTCCAGAGCACGGTCACCACGGGCTGATCGTCTATCCGCTCGAGCCCCGTGGCTGGCGCGGTGAGCGCGCTCATGTCGTAGGCCAAGAGCGTCGCCTCGAAACCCGGGAAGTAATAGGACGCCGAGACCAGAGTCTCGCCCCCCACGCTCGCCCCGTTGAGATCGAAATAGGCGAGGCTCGAGCGCGAGTATCGCCGCCGCGTGACGTAGTCGTAGGAGAGGCCGACGTTGTCGAGCGTCGGGGTCTTCTTCGAGGCCGGCATGAACACCGCCTCGTCGCCCGTTAAGGTTTCGGGTGTGGTCGTAAGCTCCGCCTTGAAGCGGAGCTGCGAGCCGTAGTAACGAAAATAGTGATAATTCGAGAGCGGCGGCAGCTCATCTGCCGTGACCTCCTCCCAGTTCACGCCGTCGTCGTTGGATACGTAGAAAGTTACATCGCAGCCGGTGCAGCCGGCCGAGGCGCCGATGTCGAGGCTCGTTATGCGAACGTTGACGATGGCCTCGCTCGCGCCCGTGAGCGTGTCGATGGGCTTCGAGATGGCGGTGCCCTCGAGGTTGAAGATGTCGAGCTTGCTGCTCAGCACCTTGTAGTAATTTCCGGAGTCGTTGCCGTCGGCGAAGATGGCGTCGGGTCGGTCCTCGGCGTCGTTGTCGATGTTGAACGACACGCCGAAGTCGAGGTCGGCCCCAACGTTCACCACGGCCGTGGTGCGTTTGGTGAAGTTGCCGTCGCCGTCATTGCCGAAGAACCACACCGTGCCGCCTGCGCCGTTGCAGTTCTTGCCGTCGCGGCCCACCATGAGGTCCACGTCGCCGTCGCGGTCGAAGTCGTCGCTGACGCCGGCCGACGCGCCGCCCTCCGCGAACGGGATGTCCGCCTGGCGGGTGAAGTTGCCCGCGCCGTCGTTCTTCCAGTAGTGCAGGTCGGTGTAGCTGACGCTGCCCGCGATCACGTCCCGGTCGCCGTCGCCGTCGAAGTCGTTGACCAAGATCATCGACGGGCCGCGACTGACGGCGGGCGGGCAGGCGCAGCCGCCGGCGCCACACGCCGTGGCGGTGCGCGACGACGAGGCGATGGGCTTGCCCGCAGGGGCGAAGCCGGTGTCGGCGATGAGCGTCTGCGCGGGGTTGAAGCGAGCGGAGCCATCGGTCTTTGCGGTGAGCACGACCACGCGGTTGGTGTAGTCGGCGCTGTAGAAGCCCACGAGGTCGGTGAAGCCGTCTTGGTTCCAGTCGACGGCCTGCACGGCGGTGGCCATCCAGTGCCAGTTGAGTTCGGTGAGGTCGGACTTGATCTCCACCGCGGCATCGAACTTCGGCGAGCCGCCCACAAAGCTCGTGTAGCGGTACATGCGCGCGGTGTCGATGGCGCCCGCCTTGTCCTGGTCGAGCAGGCGTATGTAGAGCACGTCCTTGTCGCCGTCGCCGTCGAAGTCACCCGAGACGAGCGTCGACGCCTGTGATGAGGTGCCAAACACCGGGCTGTCGTCGATGATGAACTTGTTGAAGCCGCTCGAGCCCACGGCGCCCCCGGCGTCGAAGCCTTGATGCACCGCGGGGCTGCCGGCGGTGCCGAGGTTGCGCAAAAAGTGCAGGTGGTAGTTGCCGGGGGTGAAGAGCAGCGCCACGAGGTCGGTCCAGCCGTCGTTGTCGAGATCGGCGTCGGTGACGACGTACATGGGCTGTCCTACGGTGCTCGAGGTGCCGGCGAACGTGAGCCCCTTGCGCCCGAGCGTCAGGTACTGCTGCGGCGGGCCCCAGCCGTCCACCGCCGAGGCCGGGTCCTTGTAGGTGGTGTCGCTGAAGGTCTCGAGGAAGGTGTTGGTGGTGCTCGTGCACACCTGGGCGCGCGCGCTCGCCGAGGCGAGTAATGAAAGCAGCATGAGAGTTAGATAACGTTTCATGTTACACCTACTGCGCGGAGAGCGTGATCTCGAGCAAGCGCCGGCTGCCCCGCGCGTCCGTGCCGAGAGAACGGAGCAAGAACGTGTTGTTGGCGTCGGTCGCATAGTCCGTGTCGTCGGCGTCGTCTCTTATCGCCACGCGGTACGAACCGCCGGCGAAGCTTATCGGGCTGCCGGGCAGCTCGCTCCAGCCATCGAGGGGTGAGGTGGCGTCGGCGATGGTCGTAAGGGTCGCCGCGCCGAGCACGGAGGTCACGGTGGTTGCCGGGTCGTCGAGGTTGAACGGGGCCTCGCGCAAGAGGTTCACCCCGAACGCCGTGCCGGCCTGCGCGATGTAGAGCGCGCTCTGCGCCGAGCGGTCGCTGCCCGCCACCTCGGTGTCGGTCGCCACCGTGCGCAAGGTGGTGCTCGCGAGCAGCGTCAAGAACACGAGCACCACGATGGCGATGATGAGCGCGTAGCCCTGCTCTTTTTGCCTCATAGGTTTATGCTCCGCAAGGCGAGCGTCGTGCGATAGACGAAGCGGCGGTAGTTGTCGCCGCCCGGGATGGTGTTGTCCATGACCGTGAGCGACGACGACTGGTAGCCCGGGAGCGGCTCGCGGGTGCGGGCGACGATGGCCGCGCGCACGGCGATGACGCGGCGCTGGTTGGCGCGGTCGCTGGCGAAGCCGCTCGCGCAATTCGCGAGCGCGAGGTTATGGCACCAGAGGTCCACGGCGTTGTCAGGGGTCGTCGAGGTGTCGAGGCCGTACTGCACCTGGAGGTCCTCGATGTCATAGGCCACGACGAGCGGCGGCGCGCTGCCCGTGGCGTCGGGGTCGAGCATGAGCGTCGGGTGGGCGGCGTTCGTGCGGTCGATGTAGAGCTCCGCCGCGTAGCTCACACCGAAGTTGAAGCCCTCGTCGTAGTTGCAGGTGAGCGAGCCCGAATACTGGTACTTGTGCCACCACTGCCCGTCGTTGACGTC